>JAITBS010000251.1 GCA_031283515.1 Planctomycetaceae bacterium | reverse complement strand
CAGAGCGGCGGAGCAATTCGTAAGATTGGCGAGGCGAATGCGCAACGTAATGCGGAACTCGACAATGCGGCTGCACCTGCCGGAGAACCTGTTGCGGAAAATGCTCCAGCCGGCAATGCTCCATCTGGAAATGCGGCAGGCGGTAATGCAGCAGCTTCGGTACAAGATATTCTCAAAGAGGGTTGGTGGGGATCAGGCGGTTATATTAGTCCGATTAAGTTACCGCTTTATATTTTTATTTTTTTGATATGGGTTGGGTGTGCCAGTTGGTTGAACTCCGATCAGGAACGTCTTAAAAAAGAAAGCCGTGAAGCACTTAATTTTCTTTATTTGATGCTTTACGCTGTTTTGGGAATAGTGTTCTTTTTTGTACCGGTTTTTTGGGTGGCGTTTCCGGCAATACTATTACTTTGTATTGTTCCTGTGATGGTTTATGTTGTTCAGCGGAATAAACCGTTACCGCCTCATGAAAAGGTTCTGACGGGAGAACATCTTTTTTATCTTTACGCGGTGGCAATGAATAAAATCGGCGTCAAAATCAAAGTCAAAAAGCGTCAGAGTTATCAAATGGGTCCGTCCATTGAAATGGAAGCCGCCGGAAAAAATATCGATCCGAAAATATTACAAGGGCGTATTATTGTTGCGAGAAATGCGCCGGGTTACAATTTATTCCGTGAACATATTTTTGATGCGTTGACGAGTAATGCGACTTCAATGATGTTTGACTTCACACCGGAACGAACTGCCATACGGCATCTGGTTGACGGAGTTTGGCTTGATCTGGCACCTGTTCCGCGTGTTCTTGAAAAGGGGAAAAATAAGGATGTTTTTGAAGAGATGCTTGAATCGGCGAAACTCCTGATCGGTGTCAATCCCAATGATCGTCGGTCACGACAAGCAGGAACATTTATTGCCATCTTGGGCGGAAAAAAAAAGAAACGATATGAAGTTGAATTTATAGCGCAAGGAACGAAAACCGGTGAAGCGGTGATGATTCAATTTACGGCGTCGAAGGTTCCGTTCAAAAATCTTGACGAACTCGGTATGAGACCGGAAGTCCAGACGAAACTCATGAAACAAGTCAATGCGAGTCAAGGAATTTTTATTGTTTCTGCGCCGCTTGCCAATGGCTTACGCAGTTCGATAGACGTATTTATTCGTATTTGTGATCGGTTTACGCGGGATGTTGTGAATGTTGAGGATGCGGTTTTACCGACGGAAGTGATTGAAAATGTTGTGTTAGCCCGATACGATTCTTCCAAAGGTGAAACGCCCATGACGGTACTTCCTGATGTGCTGTTCAAAGAGCCGCATGCGTTAATTGTTCGCGACATGTCTTCGTTGGATACATTGCAACGGTGTTGTAGTGAAGTGGACATGCACCGGCTTTTTATTACAACAGTTCGGGCAAAAGACGGCGTGGAAGCGATTTTCCGGTTTTTGGCAACAAAAATTCCGCCTCAATTATTTATTTCGCATTTGAACGGGGTGATCAATCAACGTTTGATTCGGAAACTGTGTCCTGTTTGTAAAGAGCCTTACCAACCTGCTCCGCAATTACTTCAACAACTTGGTCTTCGTCCTGATCAGGTGAAGGAATTTTATCGAACTCGAACACCGCTTCCCGAATCCGAAGAAAGGAAACGCGGAATTTGTCCGAATTGTAACGGAATTGGTTATCATGGACGGACGGCGTTGTTTGAACTTTTGATTTTGAGTGATTCTGTTCGGGAATTGATTCTATCGAATCCGAATCCTGCTTTAATTCGTCAACAATTCGCCAAAGAAGGTCAAACCGGATTTTTGTACGAAGGAATCCATCTCCTTATCAAAGGCGAAACAACCGTTGAAGAATTTTCAAGAGTTATGAAAATGTACACTTAATCAACGTGTCAATGACTATTAACAAATTAACTATTCACTACTAACTATTAACTACAAAGATGGAAGTTCGTTCTATATTATTTGCGTGTTTTACTTATGGTGTTCCGCTTGCGGTTGCGGCGGCGCTTTTCGGAACGCGTTGGAAAGAAGGTTTTTGGGGCAATATTCTTTCGGTATTCAGTGTTTTCTTTTCGGCATTGGTTGCCGTTGCTTGGTGGGAACCGTTTGCGTCGTTTCTTAGCACGAATATTCCGAAGATGCTTTATCTTTCGGATTGTCTTGCGATCTGGCTGATTTTTCTTATTACGTTTTTGGTGATTAACGAATTAACCAGAATGATGTCGCGGGTCAAGGTGAAATATGCTGTTCCGATTGAAAAGGCGGGTAATGCGGTTGCGTTGTTTCTATTATTTTTTATGCTTTACGGTTTTTTCCTATTTACGATGGATTTAAGTCCGGTTGGTGAAAATCCTGACGCAACAGTTGCGGCAGATTCTGTACAGATTAAGATGTTACGTATTTTGACGGCGGGCAATCTTGCTTCGTTTACAAATCCAACTCAGTTCGACAGAGACGGAGATTTTCGGCAAAATCATCTCAAACGCCGTAAATCGGTCATGGAAAATGTCAAGACTAAAAATTCCATTTTTTATGAAGGCACTGTTCCGCCGCGAAGAAAATAAGAAAATAAGAAAATAACGGATTTTTTTGGAACAATTATTTAAAATAACGATGAAATGAAGAATTATTGGGAGGAATTATTATGACGGAAAAACAAACGCTTTTTTCTACGACATGGAATGATGCATCTGAGGAGGACGTGTTGTACTCACGATTAAGTATTCCGGCGTTGCTTGCGGCAATATTTGGGATTACATCGTTTCTTGTTTTTATGACGCCGTGGTTTTTTTTCCTTAGTATTTTGGGAATTTTTCTTGCATTTATTGCGATTGGGTCTATTGGCAGGGCGGAAGGCGGATTAACGGGGTTACGGTTTGCGCAACTTGGATTGTGCAGTTCTATTGTTTCATTAATAGCTGTTGCGGTACTTTGGCCCAGTTATCACTATGGGGTTCGTCTTGAGGCGGATAGATTTTTCCATATTTGGTTTGATGCGTTGCAGCACAATAATATTCCGTTAGCCAAAGGGTTGTCATCATCTTACTGGGAACGTTCGGCGTCAGACAAACCGGAAGAGTGGTGGAAAAAACAGTACGAAAACAATTTTCTGCACAAATCCATTCATTCTTATACGGACAACAAACTCATTCGAGTTTTACTTGCGCTTGGTGATAAAGCGAAGGTTTCTTATTACAAAACTCTTTCTATTACGACCAGTGATGATCAAGATACGGTTGTCATTTTGTATGCGGTTAGTTTTCCGAACGATAATGGTGAAACGGAAACTTTTTTTGTCAAAATGACTGGCAAGCGGTCATTCCCGAGTGGTGATATTAAATCGGCGGGTTGGTCATTGGAAGGTATGCCGACGGTTATTGTTCCGGACGAATTGAAATCAATTGCTCAGACACCAAAAGACGGAACCAGTGAAACACAAATAAAAGACAACCATGATCACAATCACGACCATCACGATCAAAATCCGCATCACGAACATTAAAATGCACAAATTAGTCCGCAGATGACACAAATTTTTAGTCCGCAGATGACGCAGATTTTTAGTCCGCAGATGACGCAGATGTTCGCAGATGCTTTTAATTATTCGCAGATTATTTTTTTGGTAATATATCTGTGGAATATTCGTTTTTTACGTTTATGGACTTCATCTGTTTTTTTCTTTCGCCCCAACGGAGCAATGGAATAGTGAATAGTTATGAGTGAATAGTGAATAGTGTTGCAAGCGGATTATTACCAAAACGGTATTACTCCGCTTGCGCAACTATTAACTATTCACTATCAACTATTAACTAACCAATGTCCTTTCAGGACGAAGAGGAAAAGAAACAAACCAAA
>JAITBS010000232.1 GCA_031283515.1 Planctomycetaceae bacterium | reverse complement strand
CAACTGCAACAGATGCCCAAAAAGCAATGTGGAAAACCGCATGGCATGACCATGTTACGACTTATCTTTGCCCTTCAGACGGCAACCATAATGCCGGTTGGGGTGATTTGTCGCCAGGTCGAAATAATGTCATGCTTTCTGTCGGTGATTTTCCAACAATGTTTGGTGCAGGACTTTTTTATCGCGGAGTGTTTCACATTGGCATTATAAAACTATGCGCTTTTGAAGATATAACGGATGGTCTTTCAAATACTATTTTTATTAGTGAAAGTGCTATCAGTGATGGTTCCGGTGCCTCCAATAATACCGGAATTGTTCGGGGTGATATTCGTAAGAACATTGGAGCAACGGTTTTTGGAAGTAGTAACGGGTGGGAAGATGCTACTTTCAGTGCTTGTCACGCAACCGCACCTGACCGACGTAATTATCTCACTTCTACAGGGAACATCCGACGCGATTTAACCGGAAAAATGTGGGGAAGAGGTTATTTCGGAACAACAATGTTTCATACAATTTTGCCGCCGAATAGTGCTTCTTGTTTTGGAGGTGCTAGTCCTGCAGACAGCAGCACGTTACTACGTATGGCTCAGGCTGCAACAAGTAATCATTCCGGCGGTGTTAATGTTGGTATGGGCGATGGTTCCGTAAAATTTGTAACTGACACCATCGATACCGGTAATCTTGATGCCGGTTCCGTAACATCGGGTCCTTCTCCATACGGTATTTGGGGAGCAATGGGATCAAAGGACGGCGCTGAAACAAAAACACCTTAACATGGAGACCTTAATATGAATTATCTGAAATTACAAATTATTTGTTTGGTACTGTTGTCTATCCTAACAAGTTGTAACAACAGCGATCCGCGTTCCAAAATGCTTGTTCCGGCTTCCGGTATCGTTTTATACAATGATAAACCACTGGAAAATGCAACCGTTATTTTTTTCAATGCTGATGATCCAATGAAATCAGGAGGAAGTGCCGTAACAACGGTCAGTGGAACTTTTGCGATTTCAATGTACGGCAACGGAGATGGAACTTATCCGGGGAATTATATCGTTGCGGTATCGAAAGTCGAAGTGAAAAGTTCACTCAGCGAGGCTGAAACACTAGAATACGAACGCAGAGGTGAACCACTTCCTGAAACAAATTCTCAGACAATATCGCTTATACCAAAAAAATATGTTGCCAAAGCAACAACCGATCTCCGATTGACAATTCCGCCAAAAGGTGATAAAAATATCACAATCAAATTAACGGATTAAGTAATTTGATTGCAGATTCAAAATAAATGCGAGTTATTCTGTAAATACCAGACGGGTGACTATTGATAACTGTGTCAATTTCACCCGTTCGATTTTAAAACAATTAACCTAAAGGAATCATTTCAATGAAGAAACAAAAAGTTTCATTGTCTCGCCGTTCATTTTTTGGAGCGGCAATTTCAACATTGGCAATACCGGTTCTTGTTCCGTCAAATGTTGTGACGCCGTGCGCAATCGCACAAGGACAAACATTACCGAATAATCTGTTACGAATGGGATTGATCGGAACAGGTCGGCAATGTTTTTATCACAATATCCCTGGTTATGTGCGTAATCAACGGAATCAGGTTGTGGCTCTTTGCGATGTTGATTCGTGGCGGCTTGAGGAAGCCAAAAAGAAAGTTCTCGAACTTTATCAAAAAAGCGTTTCACTTATCAAACCGGCAAGTATTGACACTTATGTTGATTACAAAGAACTCCTCGCCAGATCAGATATTGACGCGGTAATGATTTCAACCCCCGATCATTGGCATACAATCCACGCGGTTGACGCAATGCGTTCCGGTAAACATGTCGCATTGGAAAAACCAATTATTCGGACAATCGCGGAAGGAAAAGAACTCGTCAACGTTTCAGCGGAAACAAAACGGATTTTTCGGGTGGACAGTGAATTTCGCAGCGGTAAAGGTGCTCATCAGGCAGCAGAACTTGTACGGAATGGCCGGCTCGGTAACATTAAAAAGGTGATTGTTGCCGTGCCGCAAACGGATGTTCCTTGCCCGCCGCAACCCGAAATGCCCGTTCCCAAAGAACTCGATTATGAACGTTGGCAAGGTACGGCAATTCACGCTCCGTACACGCTTAATCGTGTTCATACTCCACAAAATATTTCAAATCGCCCCGGTTGGATGCGGCATCTTTATTATTGTGACGGTATGGTAACAAACTGGGGAACACATTTACTCAATGGAGTTCTTTGGGCACTTGGTTTGGATCGGACTTTTCCTGTTGAGATCGAAGGAAAAGGAACTTACCCCGAACCAACAAGTTTCTGGAATGTTCTACTTCAATTCGAAGTTAAATATCGTTATGCCGACGGTCTGGAAATCATTTACAAAACAGATAAACCGTATTATCGAATTGAAGGCGAACACGGTTGGATTGAGGTTACGTTTAGCGGAATCAAAGCTGAACCGGAATCATTACTCAAGGAAGTTATCAAACCGGAAGAAATTCATTTCCCTTTGCGTTCGGAGAAAGAAGATTTTATTGATTCGGTATTGTCAGGTACGGAAACATTAGAACCCGCTCTTGTCGGACATTGTGTAACTTCAACCTGTTTGCTCGGTCATATCGCAATACGAACCGGTGAAAAATTACAATGGAATCCCGAAAAAGAAACCTTCGAAGGAAATCCTAAAGCCGCCGAATATCTCAATAAACCCATTACAACAATAAAATAAAAATACTTCCGATATTTTTTTGGAACGGAAAAGAATTTTTGAACAAATTGTTGCAATACCTATTAACACTTTAACACCAGATTTGATTTTATGGAAATATCTCCTTCGGTTTACGAACACGCGGCTCAATTGATTCACGTTTCACCTTGGGAAGCGTCACGTGACGGCGAATTGATTTATCAGGCTCATGCGGCTGCTTACCGGACTTATCGTCACGCACCGATTATGCCCGGAATTGACATTTATAATCTTGAGGCGGAGGCTTACGGGGCGAAAATTGAACAGCCTACCGGTAACGCCATTCCGGCAGTAAGACATCATCCTTTTCGTGCTATCGACGAAATACTGAAACTACCGCCGTTAAATGCCGAAAAAGATGGGCGTATTCCTGTACAAATTAGGGCGGCTCAACGTTTGATGGAAACATTTCCCGAAGCGATTATTCGAGTACCGATTAGCGGACCGTTTTCGATTGCGTGTAATCTTCTTGGTTTTGATCGGGTAATGCTGGAGGTTGCGGATCGTCCGGATCATGTTCGTGAGGCGTTGTTACATCTTGTTGATGGTCAACTTGCTTTTGCGCAAGGTGTTAAAGATGCTGGTGTGGATATTACATTCTTTGAATCGGCGGCGTGTCCTCCCATGTTGTCACCAAGACTGTTTCGATCAATTGAACTTCCTGCTTTGAAAAAAATACTTGGCGGAATGGCAACAATTATTGGTCGTCCGATACCGTGTGTGATTGGCGGCAACACAACACCCATTGTTGAGGCAATGCTTGAAACCGGAACATCTTATCTTGTTTGTCCTTTTGAAACCAATCAGACAGCTTTTCTGGACAAAGTTAAAGATCAGTTGGATATTCAAATTCGGATTAACTGTGACTTACGAATTATTTCAAGCGGAACTCGCGAAGAAATCCGCAAAGAAGCAGACCGTGTCCTAGCACTGTGTCGAACACGGAGCAATGTTTGTCTTGGAACCGGCGCATTACCTTATGAAGCCTTAGTCGATAACGTTCTTTATGTTCTGGATTACGTCCGATCCATTGAATAGCAAAAAATACGTAAATTGTGAAGAGTTCGTATGCGGGGTAATACCGGAATGGTTGTAATCCGCATTGCGAACTATTCACTCGACTGAAAGACCGCCTACCCTAAAATAATATCTCTACGGAATAGATGCCCCAAACCGACACAGAATGGGAATGCTCCCAAATCAAATGATAAAATCATGACGAAAATTGTTGCTGAATAGCTACAATTCGGAGGCTTCGCGGATTTTTAAGAGATGTTCAAGAAAATTTTCAAGCCGGTCAAGCGGTAACATGTTGGCTCCATCACTTGGTGATTTATCGGGTTCGGGATGAGTCTCAAGGAACAAAGCATCAACCCCAACCGCAATTGCCGCTCTCGCTAACGGTTCAATCATTCGGCGGTTACCGCCAGTCGCCGAACCAAGTCCGCCCGGCTCCTGAACACTGTGCGTTGCATCAAAACACACCGGAACACCAAAATCCCGCATAATTACAAGCGATTGCATGTCGTTCACCAATCGACCATAACCAAAAAATGTTCCACGCTCACAAAGTAAAAGATTTTGACAACCTGATGATTCCAATTTTCGGATAACATTTTGCATGTCCGACGGAGCAAGAAATTGTCCCTTCTTAACATGGACAGCCCGACCAGTGAGTGCCGCCGATACCAACAAATCCGTTTGCCGCGCCAGAAAGGCAGGAATTTGAAGAAGTTCACAAACCTGAGCAACCGGTTCCGCCTGATAAGATTCGTGAATATCCGTTGTTACCGGTAAACCCGTCTGATGTTTAATCCCGTCAAGCATTGCAAGTCCGCATTCCATACCCACACCACGATAAGCCTCAATACTTGTTCGGTTCGCCTTGTCGAATGAACCCTTGAAAATCACATTGATCGGAAACCGATCCCGAATACGAATCAATACTTCCGCAATTATCTTATTAAATTCCTCTTGAAGAACACAAGGTCCAGCAATCAAAAGAAGTTTTTCGCCCTTTCCACAACGATATTGACCAATTTGTGCCGGATTATTCATCTTATTAGTTAATAAGGAAAGAGAATAAGGAATAGTTTTTAGTTAATAATGTTGCAAGGAATTATTATTTTGATTCTTCACCCCGAAGGGGTGGCATTTTCATAACCGTAGGTCAAGCGAGTAGTTGATAGTTGAGAGTTGATAGTGGATAGTTCGCAAGCGGAGTAATACCCAAACGGTAATACTTCCGCTTGCGGCACTATCAACTATCCAC
>JAITBS010000200.1 GCA_031283515.1 Planctomycetaceae bacterium | reverse complement strand
CTAAAAGTCGGGAGGTTCTGAAACTTAACCAAAAAGGAGGTATTTATGAAAGCAGTTTCAATCTTCCTAAAAGTCGGGAGGTTCTGAAACAAAGAGGGTAACATTGAAACACAACACGCAGTTCCAATCATCCCCAAAGTTGGGAGGTTCTGAAACAAAGAGTTGGAGAGAAAAATCATGACAACCAGTTTCAATCCTCCTAAAAGTCGGGAGGTTTTGAAACAGAAAAATGAGCACTATTGTTCCAATACGAGTTCCAATCCTCCTAAAAGTCAGGAGGTTCTGAAACAATGAAGCTAGGAAAATATCGATAGAACGCAAAGTTTCAATCCCCCTAAAAGTCGGGAGGTTCTGAAACTACATGCGGGAATGCACGTCGTATTCCGTGGTTTCAATCCCCCTAAAAGTCGGGAGGTTCTGAAACCGTATGATCGTAATGTGGACTATGATTCAAAGGTTTCAAGCCTCCTAAAAGTCGGGAGGTTCTGAAACCGCGGTCAATAGCTGCTTTTAATTTCATCACAGGTTTCAATCCTCCTAAAAGTCGGGAGGTTCTGAAACCAGTTTTATCGATGTAACAGAAGCTTCTAACGTTTCAATCCTCCTAACAGTCGGGAGGTTCTGAAATTTTGGGATGGTCAATCTTTTTTATAAAAGAAATTAAGATTAAATTCTTTGGGGAAAAACAAAATTTTTCACCCATTTTTAACCTCCTCTCTGCCGTTTTTTTCGGCTTTTAGGCAAAACTTAACCCTCACATTGTAACACATTCTCCGCTTGCGTCTATTATCATTAGTGTCTATCATTAGTGTCGTTGTACAGTATCCCGCAATTCATTTGCTGATTCAATAACTTCATCGAAAAAAGGAATAAAAAAATAACCAATTTATGACAAGAGAAGTCGCATTTTTTACGCATCAAGTATCAAAATTAAGCCGGATTTCATTGAGGATTGCGAAACAGCGATCTGTCATAAATTCATCGTCCCGCAACGGAACACCGATTAACTTCTGACGCAATTCGTCAAACACCTTGTGGGCTTTGGTGTTCTGGTCCGGCTTCAGGTCTTTCTTGTCGGCATATTCAAATTCAGGCAAATAATTATGTGAAAATCCATTGCGAATTTGCGATAACGCTAATGCTTGTCCTATCGAAATTTTTTTCTTTCCGATTAACACTTCGCAGTATCCCCAAAAATCAACGTATCCGTTCTTACGTTTCGCTTGGCACTCGGCAGGATATTTCAGCTTTATTTGATTTTCAAAATCGTGAACCCATTGAAACATATCTTTGCGTTTGCAATCAAAAGCGGCAAGCTCCTCGCGAATTTTTTCGTAATCAACACATTTCTGTGAAGCCGCGGATAAATACAATCGCAAAATTGACGGAGTACGCGGATCGTTTGTTATTCGGTTAAAGTTGCCGACATCTTTGATTTTCATTTTGCCGGTGATGGTTATGGAAAGCGTTTTTCTTTTACAGGCGGATGTTGCCGGTATTTTGTATTCTCTTTCGAGTTGCCGTTCATTCTGACCAAGCAGATACTGTTTGTTTTCCTGTATATCGGAGAGTTTCGCCTGTAATTGCAGTAGTTTACAAGCGGCGTGAAACAGCACAATGTCCTGCAATTTGACAAACCGCATCAGTTGCTCTTGTTTTTCAATGTGGTTTACCCGTAGGGCAAATTTTCCGCGGTAATCTGAGTGTTTGACTTCGCCGAAAACTTTCACGGGACATTTCCAGTATTTGTTAAACTCTTTGCGAATAGCGTTGAGTTCGGGAATCAACAACGGCTTTTTTTGTTTGCATTCTGATTCGGTGATTTTTGTCCAACGGTCATAAAGAGCCTGTTGATCTTGGTCGTTAAGTCCAACAAAATTTTTATTTTTACCATCTTTCCTACTGATTTTCAGTTTGAGAATGTTCGTAATTTTTTTGAGTGATTCGCTGTTGACTCCATGCGGCAATGTGTAGAACCATTGCGAAGCATCGCCGTATTTCCACTGATGAAAACGCAAAATCAGAAATGGCGTATTCATTCCCCTTCCTTTCTTTTGAGTTTCCTTTTCTTTGAATTTGTATTTGTCTTGACATTCCTTTTCGACAAGAGCTTGCACAATGGAATCAAAAAAGAACTTCGGCAAGAGCAGCGGTTCATTTAGGTAATGTTCCGCAAGAGAGGCAATGTACCCGTCTTTCTGTTTGCGTTCCGCTTGACGCTGAGGCGAATCAAGAAGGTAAGTCAATTCCGCATTTGTTTTACACTTTTTGATATACTCGATTTTCTTAACGAGATAACTTCTGAAAAACGCTTGCAATGTAATTACTTTGATACCGTGTTCATCGACAAGTTCATTCAGGAACGGATGCGGATATTTGAGATTGTCAATTAGTCCTGCTTTTGCAAAGATTTCTCTAATTGTTCCGTTGTCGTTTGGAGTGTAAGTTGCAAGAGCGGCTTGCAAAACGCCAAAGTTTGCCCCTGTAATTTTTCCTTGATGCGGTTTGTCCTTATTCGGACGCTGTAATTTCACGAGGTCGTGAGCGAGATAATCTCCGATAGTTCCCGCTTTCCAATATGGTTTCCGTTTATCGCCGGCTTTGAAATTCCGTTTGGCTTCGTCTTCAAATTTCTTTTTGACTTTTTCGGTTTGTTCGAGAATTTTTTGTAATTTTGTCTGCATCAGTTTGTTTTCTTTTGGTGCAGACAATTTACCTGTTTCGATATAATGTCCGATTTCAAACGGCAAATTACGCAACGGAATTTCGTATTTCGTCAGGTCGTTTGGTGTAATACTTTTTCCGTCTTTCAGATCTTGTAAGAGTTTCCGGTAATTCGTGTAATAATCATGAATAATATTCTGTGCTTGTCCGCCGCGGCCATGAACGGAGAGAAACACAAGCACGGGCAAATCGACAAGATTCAGCAACGCATCCGGTTTGAGTCTGCGGGTTGTTTTGCCGGTAAAGTTTGGTTGTTTAACTTCTCTGAATGTGATTCCGATGTGTTTCTTTTTCGTGTTGACGGCGTATTGCGGAATCATCGGAACACGGAATTGTTTCGGCAGTTTGCTTTCCGAATCGGTAGATAATTCTTTTGTTGATTCACATTCCGAATCTGTTTCATAATACGGCGGCGATAATGCAATGTTTGACCGGTTTTCGTTGAACCATTTATAAGCATCTTGTATCCGTTCGTAAGAGTAAATGCGTTTCTGTAAACGGCGGTTGGTGTTTATGCTCCCATCAAGCATTTCCTTTTCGTAATGCTCAAAAACGTAATTTCCCCAATCAATACGAAAACGGATTTTGTCAAACGCTTCAGACATATCAAGATACGAAAGAGCGAGATAATTGAAACGGTTTTTTGACCGTCTTCCGGAATAATCAGTATCTTTCACATCGCCATCTTCGTCTTCATTTATTGTAGAGTTGTCAATTTGTGAAGTGCTGTCATCTTTGGGCAGTTTGTTTATAAATGTACGGAAACGTTTTTGGTCTGCACGATCAAGATAATTCCATACTACGCTGGGAATTTTATGCAATTCGGCGATAATATCCATTCCGAGTGTATCTGGTAACATTTTCTCAACACTTTCGATTCGTGTTTTCGGTAAGTTGATATGAAATACGCCAAAGGTACGTTTTGCAGCGATAAACTCTTTTGTGCGGCGGTTTTTTTCAAAGTCAGTCGGTTTGATTTTCTGAAAAACCTTGTCGATTTCGTCTAGTTGTAAAAACCAGCAGAGAAAAAAGGTGAATCCGCGTTCTGTAAAGACGTATTCATCGTTTTTATTCTCAAAGAATCGGCAATTGGGATTGTCTTTCATTTTGCTATAGTTGACTTTTCCTTGTATTTCTGATTTAAAAACGGGCATTTCGAGGATATTGCTTGTTCCGTTCTTTATGCGTTCTCGAAAGGAGTCGTAATCTTGTTTTGTTGCATTTTCTACGCCGTTGTATCTTCGCAGATGCAGGAGTTCGTCCACTTTGTTGTTCTCTTGCGGCGATGGGTAATTGAAACGGTTTTTTGTTTCCCGCAATGCGGCGGTGAGGGCATGCAAAATATTTAGTTGATAACGTTTGGCGAGAACGGTTATTCTTGCGGGATTTTCGGATTCAATTGGTTTATGAAAACTTACTTCATCGTGGTCAACATGAGTGTAGTAATTGCGTAATTCTGTGAGCAGTTTAGAGTAGTATTCGAGAATCTTGGCGTAATCTTCTGGAGTGAGTTGCTGTTGTTCAATGTCCCAATAGCTGAGATTTTTTCCAGTGTTGTCTTTCGCTTCCCGTACTGTTTGTTCAACCGTTTCGCGGATGGCGTTGAGAAACGGTAAGCGTTTGAGAAGTTCACGGACGAGGCGTTGTTTTTTCGCATCGTAATGTTGTTTATTCTGTTCGGAGAAGTTTTTATCCCGCAAGTACTCTACGAGTCCAAGAAATTCGACGGATATTTTTTTCTTTTTCGCTTCCTCTTGGTTTCCTTTCTTGATAGTAAATTTATCGATAAGGTGATTAACGACTGTTTCGAAGTTATTACAAGCGGAATTGAGGTGCATTGCCCAAAACGATTTTTTTTGTGAAGTGGCGATTTTCATGATTTTTTCTCCGTTAAAAAGGAAAATGTTGTTAATTTTGTACTGGGTTATCATACGCTGATAACTTTATGAGAACTAATTTATCATTTATGGCAAAATTTTCAATTGCAGTGATTTTAATGGAAAACCGTTACTCTGCAATATTCCGTCAGTTCGGATACGCAGTTCAAATCCGTGCGAACATTGCTCCTCGAACTCAATACCATTTGTGTAACGTTCAAAAGCGTCATCCGGTATATCCGTTCTAATTTGTATTCGCCCAAAAAATCTGTGTTTAAAATCTGTGAAGTGTTACCAAAATATTTCGTGAGTAGTTATCAAAGATCGATGAGTTATTTTGCGGCGTCGGTGAGGATTTGTGGAATATCATTTGAGTCGAAGGAAACATTCCAGTGCCATTTTCCGAAGTGTTTGTTTTGATTGAC
>JAITBS010000026.1 GCA_031283515.1 Planctomycetaceae bacterium | reverse complement strand
TGCGAATCCGCATAACGTTTTTGAAATATATTCAAAAGATGAAATTGATTTTGTACATATTTCTTTAATCGATAAATGAATTGATATGTTCTATTTCTTCATAACAAAAATTTGAAACGATTTGAAACGGTTACATAATTAGTTCAACATTTTCTTCTTCGGCATCACGATCTTGGCGATCCATGAAAATCGAAAGTATTTTGAGTAACAGATGCATTCCGCCGCGATAACCGGTCATCGGAACATACGATTGACCAATACGGTCGTAAATCGGATAACCAATACGTAAAAGCGGAATATCCATGTCGCGGCAAATGTATTTGCAATAAGTGTTACCCATAATCAGGTCAGGTCGATTTTCCTGAACGAGTTGATGAAACATAAACATATCGCACAGTAAACCGGTTTTGACAATAACCTTATTTCCGTACAATTCACGGACACGATCTTCAAGTTTCACTTTTCCCGACGGTGTACCGGTCAAAACGTGAAGCACTTCCATTCCGGCATCTTTACAAAATTGTACCATCGATAACAATATGTCAGGATCGCCAAGCAGTGATACTTTTTTGCCGTAAGTATATTGATTCATATCACAAAGAATATCAACCAATTGACCGCGTTCTTTTCGAATCGATTCGGGAACCGCAACTCCGGCAATTTTACGTAACGTATCAACAAAAATATCCGTTTTGGTAATTCCGATGGGCAAATCAACAACATGAACCGGTACTTTGCATTGAGTATCGAGCAACCGTGCGGCAGGCATTGCTCCAAGCCGACCAATAGCAATAACCGCATTGGAATCCCCAGATGCTGTAACACTTTCCTTCGGACAACCGCCTTTCGGATACATGCGAAAATGTCCGTCCATCGGACTGTTCACCACATCACTGGTATCAGGGAACATAATATGTTTAACTCCCATTTCCGTAGCAATATGTTTGATTTCAGTCATATCACTCGGTTCAATAAACGACGGAATTAACGTAATTTTTCCGTTACGTTTTCCGGTATTTTTGGCAAAATATTTTACCATTGCCGCCGCCATATTAGCGTAACCGGTAATATGTGAACCGGTAAATGACGGCGTATTCGCATGAATAACAATTTTGCCGTCCGGAATTTTCTTTTCCTCGTACGCTTTTTTGATTATCTGTACAAGATCATCGCCAATAACTTCTGAAAGGCATGTTGTATTCACCGCAATAATATCAGGATTGTACAACGTAAAAATATTGGTAAATGCCTCCAACAAATTGGCTTGACCGCCAAACACGGAGGAGCCTTCCGAAAAGGACGAAGTCGTCGCCATTATCGGATCATTATAATGCCGTGTCAGACTGCTGCGGTGATAAGCGCAACACCCCTGTGAACCATGACTATGCGGCATACAGTTGTGAAGACCAAGAGCCGCATACATGGCTCCAATTGGCTGGCATGTCTTTGCCGGATTAATAGTAAGTGCTTTTCGTTCGGAAAGTCCCGACGGAGTATGTCGTAGTAACATTTTTAGAGTAACACGTTTTCTGTGTTTAATAATTTAATAAAAAATCTAGTAAATATAACGGTTAAAATAAAATATTGAAACCGTTATATACGATTGTTTTGAACGTATATTCTGAAAAAAAATAATTGTTTCAATATTGCTCGCCGGTAACAAATCCATAAGTTGCTGTTAGTTCCGGTGATTCGTCCCAAGGAGCTTTGGCAAATTTGAAAGCGTTACAGTTGAGCAGGCGGTCAATCTCGCGATAAAAATTAACCGCACCGCGAAAACCGGCAAAAGGTCCCATATAATCGTAACTATGAAGTTGTTTCATCGGGATTCCTTGTTTCTGCACAATATACTTTTCCTTGATACCGGCACAAACAAGATCGGGATGATAATATTCAATCAACTTTTCAAGTTCATAATGGTTACAATCGTCAATGACCAATGTTCCAATAGGCATTTCCGGCATCATTCCGCGATAATCGCTAAAGGTAAACCCTTCCATTTCCCGTTCGGATTTTTCCTCTTCCGAAATTCTGGGACGAAAACGAGATTCGTCGGGAGTTACGGTTAGTTCTTCAATGTTACGGGAATCTGCATCAACCACAATACTTGGAAGGACTTTTCGTCCTTCATAATCGTCACGGTGTGCAAATTCGTAACCCGCTGCAATAGTAACAACTCCGATTTCACGCAACAAGTCTTGATAATGATGCGCCCGTGAACCGCCAACAAATAGGACAGCCGTTTTTCCTTCGCAACGCGGACGTATCTCCTCTCTGACTTTTTGCACGATTTTCATTTCAGTTTCAATAACATGCTCCGTCCGTTCAATCAATTCGGGGTCATTGAAAAATGCGGCTATTTTTCGGAACGATTTTGCTGTTGCTTCCGCACCGACCAGATTCACCTTGAACCAAGGAATACCGTACTTCAATTCCATCATTTCCGCCAGATAATTAATGGAACGATGACACATAACAACATTGAGATCGGCAGTGTGTGCCGATGCAAATTCATCGTAAATAGAATTACCTGAAAAAGTGGAATGAAGCGTCAAACCGCATAATTCAGCGAGCCGTTCTATTTCAAAAGCATCACCGCCGATATTATATTCGCCCAAAATATTGAGACGAAATTTTCCTTCTTTAGGTTTGTCAATTTGTCCTACAACATCGGTGAACACTTTATTGTTCGCAATATGATGCCCCGCCGATTGTGAAACACCTTTGTAACCTTCACATGAAAAACCGAAAATATTAATGCCGGGATATTTTTCTTCGGCGGCACGCGCCACCGCATGAACATCATCGCCAATCAATCCAACCGGACATGTTGCGAAAATTCCGATGGCTCGCGGGTGAAAAAGAGCCACCGCCTCATCAATAGCAGCCATCAATTTTTTCTCGCCGCCGAACACAATTTCGTCTTCCTGAAGATCAGTTGACATAGCGTATTGCATATAATTTTCCGCTTCCGGCGTTGCAGGTCTTGTTTTGTTACGGCGAGTCAACCAACTATAAAAACCGCAACCAATAGGTCCATGCGTAATCTGCAAAATATCACGTGTTGGTCCTAACACCACTCCTTTACAACCGGCATAAGCACAGCCGCGCATACTAATAATACCCGGTGCGGTTCGCGTATTTGCCAAAATTTCCGGAACAGAATCACCTTCTTCAATTTTATTGACGATAATCTGTTTTTTCCGTTTTTTTCCAAGTTTAGGCGAATAAGCATCCGACACTTCATCCCGAAATTGTTCACCGGAAATAGGTAATTGATAATTTTCCATATTGGTATAGTAATGTTAAATTTGTTATTGAATTTAATACCGTAACTCGTCAGCGGACATTTTTTATGTAAATATAACTAATGTTCTATAACAGGTTTAGGTTCAATTCGTATTCTTGTAATTTTTATTTTTGCAAAAGGAATCGGATTAAATATTTGAAAGAGAACAGAAAACGAAAAAT
>JAITBS010000002.1 GCA_031283515.1 Planctomycetaceae bacterium | reverse complement strand
CGAATACGATATTGATATGGAATCCGCTTGTTTCGAACTCTACCCGCCAAAATGGACTCCAAACGATGCGTTTGATCTTTTTGTGCCGCTGAAAAATAGACAACCGGTTGATATTGATGAAACCGGTTAAATAACGGTCACTTTTATTAATAACATCCGCAGATTTTTGTAGCTTTTTTAGTCCGCAGATGACGCTGACTTTTAGGGATTTTTTGAGAATACGAAATAAACAAAATAATAAAACAAACGAAAATTGTAGTTCAAACTCTTTTCGTTTGTTTTGTTTTTTCGTAAAGTTCGTAATTCTCAAAAAAATAATCAGCGTCATCTGCGGACAAAATATCTGCAACAATCATCGTCATCTGCGGACAAAATATCTACGACAATCAGCGGACTTTGTTGATAAAATAGACAGTTTGATTATGAATTACGTATTTTTTGTACGGTTCATGCGCCGCCGATCAATTTCTTTCAGGATAATTTTACGCATTCGGATAATCGACGGTGTTACTTCAACAAGTTCGTCTGCTTCAATAAATTCCAGTGCTTCTTCCAACGTGAAACGCCGTGCCGGTTTCAGAATAATGTTACGGTCACTTCCTGACGCACGCATATTTGTTAATTTCTTTTCTTTTGTCGGATTTACGTCCATATCTTCGTTACGTGAATTTTCACCGACGATCATGCCTTCGTACACGACATCACCTGGTGTGACATGCGGTTCGGAACGAGCCTGAAGCGAATCGAGTGCAAAAGCGTTGGCTTTTCCAGAAACCATAGACACTAAAACTCCTGTCGGGCGTCCGGGAATAGAATCTTCGCGCGGTTTGTAACCTTCAAAACGGTGATTGATAACGGCGTTTCCTTGTGTTGCCATAAGCAAGCGTGTTCGCAAACCGATCAACCCGCGTGCCGGAATCGAAAATTTCATTACCGCAATCTCGTTACGATGATTCATTTCAAGAAGCAGTCCGCGTCTTGCTCCCGCCATTTCCATCACCGCACCGGTTTGATTTTCGGGAACCTCTATGACCAATGTTTCAAACGGTTCTTCGATAACTCCGTTGTTATCATGAAAGATCACTTCTGGTTTTCCGATAGATAATTCGTAACCTTCACGCCGCATAGTTTCGATCAACACCGAAAGATGCAACACTCCGCGTCCTGAAACAGAAAATTGCTCTGTTCCGTCAATCGGTTCCACTCGCAACGCCACATTTTTTTCGAGTTCCCTCATGAGCCTGTCCCGAAGATGCCGGCTTGTTACGAATTTCCCTTCCTTACCGCCCAACGGTGAATTGTTAATCCCAAACGTCATACGCAATGTCGGTTCGTCCACGTGAATTCTTGGTAATGCTGCAGGATGTAATGTCGGACAGATTGTGTCGCCGATTTCAATTTCCGTCAATCCAACGACGGCAACAATATCGCCGGCATCTACTTCATGAACTTCGGTTCGTCCCAAATTATCGAATGTGAAAAGTTGTGAGATTTTTCCGGCGGTTTGTTGCTCCTCTTTCTGCATGATGACAACATTCATTCCTTTGCGAATTGTTCCGGCATGGACTTTTCCAATTGCAATCCGACCGACAAATTCCGACCACGTAATTGTCGTAACAAGCATTTGAAGCGGCTGACCAACATCAACCACCGGAGCCGGAATTTTTTCCAAAATCAAATCCATTAACGGTAAAATATTATCATTACGTATATCAGGATTGGTGGTTGCGTAACCTTCTTTGGTGCTGGCGAAAAGATACGGAAAATCTGCTGCTTCGTCACTGGCTCCGAGTTGGAGAAACAGATCGAACATTTCATTGACAACTTCGTGTGATCGGGCATCTTTCCGGTCAATTTTGTTGACGATAACAATCGGGTGCAAACCAACTTCCAATGCTTTTCCCAAAACGAAACGTGTTTGCGGCATAGGACCTTCTGCGGCGTCCACCAACACCAGACAACCATCCGCCATCCGAAGAACCCGTTCCACCTCGCCGCCAAAATCAGCGTGACCCGGTGTATCGATAATATTGATCTTAACACCCTTGTAAGGAATCGCAATATTTTTCGCCAAAATTGTAATACCGCGTTCCCGTTCTAAATCGTTTGAATCGAGAATTTGTTGCCCCGTCAACTGTGCATCACGGAACTGCCCGCTCTGGCGAAGCATACAATCCACAAGTGTTGTTTTACCGTGGTCAACATGGGCAATAATCGCGATATTACGAAGATCGTTACGACTCTCTGACATAAATATAGTTAGCAGTTGATAGTGGATAGTTGATAGTGAATAGTTCGCAAGCGGAATTTTACAATTCAGGTAATAATCCGACACTTTGGGTCGAATATTTATAGCACAAGTTTTTGATAGCACAAGCGGATTACTACCAAAACGTAAATAATTCCGCTTGCGGCACTATTCACTATTCGCTATTCACTATTCACTATCAACTATTAACTATAAAAAATACTTGTCATTACGAACCGAAAATTCTAAATCTGCCAAAAATATCAAAAGTAGGGTTATAAACGATTATGCTTTAAAATCCGTTGCCTCGATTTTTTTTATCTCACAACAGCGAAACTTTGGGTAAAGCAACGATTGACAACCACTGGAACCTCTCGGATAATTACCGTCGTTCGTGTAAGAAACAAAACAAGAACCGAAATGATCCGTCTAAAATGATTTGCCCCCAACAATTGCTCCGGCATCAATAACTGTCTGAACAATCTGTTGGAACAATCCAGCCCAAATAATCGGTTTAAGAAGTTTTGTTTTGATTTTCCGGTAACATAGCTATCAATACAATAATTCATTAAGGAACATAAAAAATGATTGAACTTGCGGTTGCTCCGGTGGTTGCTGACGAGGAAACATTGTTAATCAATTCGCCTTTTATCGAGGAATTATCCAATCCCTATATCGGTAACTGGAACACTCTTGTCAGCCAAACTAATTGGGAAAAAGGGACGGTGATTTTGCGTTGGCGTCAGGCAATGATTGAAGCGGAACTTCCTCATGGGGCTTATTCTGATGAGGCTTGGTCGCGACGGGTCGGCAATGTCAGCGCGCAACATGTTGGACGATTGCGGCGTGTCAGTGAACGGTTTGGCGAAAAAGTCCATGAATTTCAAAACTTGTATTGGTCTCATTTTCAAGCGGCTTTGGATTGGAATGATGCGGAATTATGGCTCGAAGGAGCTGTTCAAAATCATTGGTCGGTTGCCCAAATGCGAGTCCAGTATTGGGAAGCCGTTGGTGCCTCCGAAGAACAAAAACCTCGTGAAGAAGATATTTTTACGGCAGAATTGGATGAAGAGGATTTTGCCCGTAATGAAACATTCGCAGTCGAAAGAAGAATTCAGGAAAAAGATCGAACTGAACCGAAAATCTCGGAAATTGGTGCGGCAGATATTGTTGAAGGCTTCGACCCTAACACGCCTCCATTCGAAATAAACGACGAAAAACCAAAGAAAAAAGAATCAAAAAAATCAAAAAATAAAAACGCCGACGGAAATAATAATGCCCATGCCACCACTGGTGAACTCCTCACAACAATACTCAATGATTTTTCCGATATTCCCTCCGATCTTGCCGAATCCTTTGAAATGTTGAAAGTTGCCATTCTCAATCATAAACTCACTGGTTGGAAAGAAGTTGCGCCTTCAAGACTTATCAAACTTCTTGATATATTCAAAGTACTTGTCCACTCGGTGGAAACAAAAGAAAACGCGTAACTCTATTCAGAAATACCAATACTGTCGTAACTGTCTCGCTGTTTTTCGTCCGCAAAGGACGCAGAGGAACGCTGATTATTTTTTGCGTTGTGGAGATTCCATAATTTTCTCCACCAAATGATAACGCCGGTAATCGGTAACGTTGTCGCAATTAGGCAGGCAAGGAAGTAGATGATCTTTGTCGGTAAGCCTAAAATTCTGCCGTAATAAAGTACAGGAAATAATGAAATAATTTTTTGCGCCCAATGGAATATTCTCAAAAAATATCTCTCAAAAAACAAACGAAAATTGGCAGACAATGTATAATTTGTTTGAGACTCATGAAAAAACGCATTCAGATAATATAAAAAGAGTTGCTCAAGAATGTAAAAAAATAGAGAAAACCACTTTTATCATTGAAATGTGTAATTATGAAGTAACACCGGAGGAGATTGAAGAAGTCATAGAACCAATTTCCAAACAATTGTTTGCCGTTGCAGAAAATATAAGAAAGCAGGATGAAACATGGTGTATCGGTAATTCTGCCAGCATTTCTACGCAACTTGATAAGATTACCAATTATTTATTAGATAGATAATCACATAATTTTCAAATAAAAATTTTTTTACGAATAATAACACTTTTTACCTGAGAATAAGTAATATGAAAAAATTCTATCAATCAATTTTCATTTATTTATTTTGTATTGTATGTTGTGTCGCTCAAGAAACACGTCAAAATATTCATATAGAGAGTAATAATGTACATCTTATGCCGTCGATGAAACGTGTTGATCATAATAATTTGAATTGGAGAAGTAATTTCACGTTTGATTCTCAAACCGGATTTATTTTTTTGTCAGTGACTTGTTTGTCAGATGCTCCTATACAAATTGATGTTAACAAACTTTTCAAAGAATTTACATTTACTGATTCGATAAACATAGATACTGGATTCGACATTAAGATTCATCATGATAATAAAAAAATGGACTTGGTCGAACTTATGGAATACTTCAAAAGTATTGAACCCGTAGAAGAAAAATTGTCGGAAATTAATGGGAGAGATATAATGATGTTTTTTGAGCATCGCTACCCTACTATATCGCAAACAAAAAAATTGCATCGATTCATTCAACTGAAAAAGAATGAATCAATCTCTCGTGTATGGAGAATAAATCATTTATTTAAATGGTCACAAATATATGATTTTTTAAAACAACATCCAGACAGCAAGTTTGATCTGACAAAATTTGTAAGTATTCAAAGACATGATGATACACAAGAATATATGTTAAAAAGATGTCTTATTACTTATGCGGTTCTCAAAAACATAAATAATGACTTGTCTGTTCCGCTGGAAAGTAATGAATTGGCATCAATCAAAATTAACAAATTTTATGGCACAATTCATGTAACAATAACAAATCTGGAACAAAAAATTCTCTGCTATAATTTAGACGATATGTTAGGAAAAAATAATAACGAATTTGGAAAACGATTTCATTTTACAACATTGGCAGAATTTGAAAATATTAAGACAAAAAAGAATACAGATTTTTTCAATATAAAAAATCCTTTTCCAGAGGATGAGTTACAACGTATAGTCTGTCTTGAAAAAGATGAATGTATCACTAAAACCATAAAAATTACCGATTTACCAATTTTGAAACAGTTACAATCTACCATGCAGAAAAACAAAGAAGAAGAATATATTATTTGGTTTCCAATATGTTATAAAAAAAATGAACAAATAATAATAGATTTCGCTTCCTTAAAAGTCAATTATAAATCAATTTTTGATTGATATGAAAAAAATATTGAACCGTGTGTCGAAATGGTTTGATATCGTACAAAAAATTGATACTGAAGCTGCTTATGGTATTGGAATTTCAAACGAAAAGATGCTACACTCTTACAAGGTTTAATTGCGTTTGCAAAAGAAGACTACGAAACGGCAGAAAAAAATAGAGGTTACAACAAAATGTAACAACATATTCTCTTTTCTAAGAGAGTTAGACATTTATGAAAAAGAATTATCGGTTCAATTTCCTGATCAATATATTCAATATTTGTATGTAGCCATTACATCTGCTGCATCGCCCCCAATCAACGCAAAATTTCTTTAAGAAACAATAATGATGATAAAACAATTTATTTTACTGATAAATACAGTGAGCATATTGTGTTTTTGTACGTTTGGTTTCCCTGCGATGGTACAATCTCAGGAAATCAAATCGGCTTCTCAGATACTAATCGGTTATACCCAATTTCCTGAAGGAGTTTTAACTCTGGAGTTGACGGATTTTCTTGATCAATCGGGACAAATCGGAAAACAATATACTCTAAAAGGCGTTGATGTTTTATTGCAAGACCGAATTTTTGCTGTCGATAACAATGCCAATAATGACAACGACATTAAAACTGCACAAAATTATCTTCTTACTATGGTATTTGAAAAACACAAAACGAAAGTTGAAAATAATCCTGATAACACAGCCGCTGCTAAAACACATCTGGCAAGTATTGCCTTACGTAGAAATCCTAAAGAATCTCTTTCAGGTAGTGACGCTGGAATTGAATTGGGATTTTCGCCTGAAGGTACTTTGGGAAGTTTTACGTTACATAAAGTCGGTACTTCTCCACCGTTTTCTTTTTTTGTTAAATATTATAAACCAGATAAAATAGAGCGTATTATTGTTACGCATTTCGATAAATTTTATTGCCGAAATATTCATTGGGATGAAAATGGACGCATTATTAAAGATATGATTGACCCGTTTCTTGGATCGCCGCTTTGGGAAAAACAAGAAGAAGAAAGACTACAGAAAAAACTGGAACAAAAAGAACAAAAAGAGAAAGGTGTTCTATGAGAATATTATTGAGTTTATTATTAATATTATTGTTGCCCCAATATGTTATCGGAGAAAATGCCGATGATACTGTCAAGGAAAACAGTAAGTGTTTTTCTCATCTCCAGAAGATAGAAATTCCGCATGTCAATGACGAATCAATACAAAAAATATTTCAAACGATTAATATTTATATTGAGGCATTACGGCAACAGGATTTTGAAAAATTGACCGAAAACCCTCAATTTCCCGATACAGAAATTCATCCAAAATCCGGTATGCAAATATCGGGAAAAATCGCTCTTACTAATGATAAAATAACTTATGTTAATTTTTATCGTTATGTTATTGAACCGTCAATTCCAAGAAAAAAAGTATTGAATAGAGGAATAAGACTCTATTTTAACAAAGAAGGTCAACTTCAACATTATTTTGAAGGATTATTTGATGGTGTGCCTGATAATACAAAACTAGAAACATCTCAATTATTACAAGGAATAGAAATACACTTTTATCCTAATGGATCACCCAGCCAATATCGTGACATTATGATCAATACTCCGCCCAAAAAAGAAATTAAATGGAATCCAGACGGAAACATAACAAATGACAACGAGAACAAAATCAAAAATCA
>JAITBS010000640.1 GCA_031283515.1 Planctomycetaceae bacterium | reverse complement strand
CATAATACCGTTTCCTGAATTAATTAATTTTGACCAAACCGCCCTTAACGGTAAGTATTCCGCCGCCATCGACAGTGCCTTGAGCGGAACTCTTTAAACTGAAACCGGCATTGCCTTTTAGATTAAGATTTGTTCCGGCTTCTGCGTCCAATTCGGTGCCGCCTTTCAAGGTTAATCCGGTTTCCGCTTTTACGGTTGCGTCTGTCCCTGCTTTGATTGTAATATCCGTTCCGGTTTTTATCGTAGTATCTTTGCCGGATTGTAACATAAACGAACCGTCGGTTTTAATCGTTACATTGCCCTTGACCGTCAACGTAAAATCACCGTCAACCGTCCAATCAACATTGCCCTTAATTTTTCGCGTTTCATTGCCCTTTTCCAATATAAATGTACTGTTTCCTTTTTTAATCGTCAACGAATCATCACTTTCCTTGATAATTGCGGTACGTTTATTTTCGATTTCAATGTTCAAATCTTTTTGAGCATGAACAAAAATTTCTTCGGAATCTTTTTTGTCTTCAAAAAAAATTTCGTTACCGGCATTTCCTTGTTTACTTGATCGGGTTTTGATAACACTTCGCGTTGCATTGGCTGGAAGCGGATAAGGCGGTTTGTTCGATGCGTTGTAAACAACACCGGTAACAATCGGTCGGTTCGGATCACCGTCTTCAAAACTGACCAACACTTCCTGACCAATTCGCGGAATAAACATCGTACCAAAATTCGAACCAGCCCAACTTTGCGCAACACGAACCCAACAAGAAGAATTTTCGTCGCGTTTTCCTTCACGATCCCAATAAAATTGCACTTTAATTCGTCCATATTCATCGGTTTGAACTTCTTCACCTGATTTTCCAACAACCAACGCCGGAAGCGGACCATAAATTCGCGGTTTAGGTGTTTTCAAAACAGGAATGGGTGCAACTGTTGCGGGAATGGCTTCGATTTCGGCATGATACTCTTCCTGCGAAGCGGTTACCTTTGTTTTCGTAACAACCCATTCCGCATTGACATCGTTTCGCGGATGTCCTTTAATTTTGAACTTCGTACCGGGCGACAATCCCGATGCCGCCGAAACAGCGTGAAGTGTTACACTTTGAGCGGTTCCACTACTGAGCCGTATTTGTGCAGCATTTTCAACATCAGATTTGGACGCAAAATGTCCCGAATAATTGTAATGATACTGTTCAAGAGTCTTTTCTCCATTGGTTGCTAAAAGTGATGTTGTCGGCGTTGTGAAATTGTAATCGTTCAACGAAATTTTGGTCGATGTTGTTTGTTGCCGAATAACAATATCACCGATTTCAACTTTCGGAGTTTTCGATAAATTTTCAAACGCAAAAGGAAGTGTTTCGGCTTGCGGCGCAACCTTAAAAATATCCGGTTTATTGCCAAGAACCATTGTTGCGTCGTTTTCGGTATGCGTGAAAAAATAAAAAATCCCCGCCTCTTCAAGCAACCGCGAAACAAAATCAAAATCCGTTTCATTATACTGGACAACATATTCCAGTTTCGGAAAATTCCCCGAAGTTTTATTTGAAACGTTAATATTTTCCTTTTGCAAAATCGCTGTTACAATTTCAATAACATTTTTCTTCTGATAAACAGCGCAATTACTTTTAAGTGTGAGCAACCAAAGTTTCGGGCGAATTTCAAGTATGTATTCCGTCCCGCGTTGCTTCGTTTTACCCTGCTCTATTCGTGTTACAATCCCATTAACATAACGCTTCGCTTTGCCGTCAGGAAGATCAAAGGTCAATGTCGTAGTTTTACCGAGAATCGATACAATATCAATGCTCAATTCCGCACTCATTACTTTTATCGTATATAGGAATACACTTGTTGTAGATTCTGTACCGAAACAGGAATCTATTAAAAACTGTTGGATAATCGGAGTAATCAACATTAGCAAGTATTTTCTATATCATTCAGAAGGACATTGTAAGGAACAATATTTTATCTAATTTGATAAACAATAGCCGATGTGGGTGAATATGCATTCCAAAGCTCAGAGAAAAACCTTATATTAGCTTGAATTACACTAGGAAACCGAAATATTCCATAATTGGGATCAAAAATATAAAAAATATTATTATTATCGCGGTATGCTCCTATGGCATGCGCCCAAGGACATAATCCCCAAAATAATGATCCATCAAAACGAATATATAACATTCTTGATAGACCACTAATAGCCAATATTCTATTACGAAGTTGCTGGTCGTTACCAATATTTCCCCATTGCTGATTCAATTGTAACATACCGCCTGTATGAGATCGAAACATTCTATCATCAATTCCCCACCTAACATGCCCAAAATCATTTCCTGTTTGTGAGCCATAAAATTCCTGTGAGGTAGTAAGCATACCGAATCCATGCGGTCCAAGATTATCATGAAGTATTCTCCTTGCCATTACGACAGGATCTGCATGATCATTAAGTTCTAAAAACCACTGACAAACCATAGCCATACAGATACCTTTTTTTTTAGAATTATGCGAATAAGTCGGATGATGGCGAAGAATCTGAACGCCTCGTTCTATTTGATCACTTTGATCTCCTGCATTGCCTGATAAAAGATATTTATCTAGTAAACCCATATCAACTCCAATTTTAATATTTTTAGATATATTCAAGTGTTTAGTTTATCGTAGGGGTTATAATGTAACATAGTTACTTGAATTACCGATAAACCTCACATCACAGTATAAACCATCGCCGACATAAAAACGGACAATATTTAAAATTTCATTACGTTTTTTGTTTGCGTTAGAACCTTTGATTCGGAGTACGAATCCGGCGGATTGGTTCCAAAATCTTCCGCCGAGCATTGCGTTTTTAGCGAGTTGGTTGTTTGCGTTGCCCAGTTTTGTGCGGTCACGTTCTTCAATCCAAAGCCAACGACCTTGAAATTCCTCAACTTTTGCCGTAACATTAAAACGTTCTGAAATAATTTTTTCTAATCCCGCAGC
>JAITBS010000638.1 GCA_031283515.1 Planctomycetaceae bacterium | reverse complement strand
ACCATACCAGTTTGTTTTTGTTATTGTGTTGTACTCTGTTGTTTCAAATTCGGTTTTCATTTTTTGACAAGATAAAATAATCTTGATAGGATAAATAGAATTGACAGGATTTTTTTAATAAAAAACACAAAAATTCTGATCTTATAAAACAACATTTTAAATGTGTAATGAGTATAACACAAATAAATGTCTTCTATTGTTTATTTTTCTGGACTTTTCAACCGACTAGTCGAACACCAACGAATAAGATATAATAAAAAGATATTGCAGTTCAGGAACGAACCGAAAACTACATAACCCACAATACAGGATAAAAATATAAATTTCTACATATTGATATTGTAAGGAATAATTACATGGACGAATTGGATTTGGAACGATTTCGCAGATTAACATTATCGTGTTGGTATTTAACAGGTCCGACGGCAAGCGGTAAAAGCCGTATCGGTATAAATTTAGCGCGGCGGCTCGATGCGGAAATTATTTCACTTGATTCGATGGCAATTTACCGCGAAATGGATGTGGGAACCGCAAAAATGACACCAGAAGATCGAGGCGGAATTCCACATCACATGATCGATATTGTTGACCCCTGCGATGAATATTCACTCGCTCAATATGTCCGTGAAGCCGGCAATAAAATTGATGAAATTCAACTTCGCGGTAAAAAAGTTCTTTTTGTCGGCGGTACACCATTGTATCTCAAAGGAATGTTACGCGGTGTTTTCGAAGGACCACCGGCTGATTTTGAATTTCGGGCTCAACTTCAGAAAAAAATGATCGGCAATCCGCCGGAAATGTTACATAAATTATTAAAAAAAGTTGATCCGGTAACCGCCAAACGACTTCATCCCAATGATACACGCCGAATTGTTCGGGCATTGGAGGTGTACGAAAAATCTGGAAAACCAATTAGTTCGTTCCAGAAACAGTTCGAAGCCGGAACCCCAGCATCAAAATGTCAAGTCTATGTCTTGCAAACTCCACGCGAAGTCTTGTACGCACGAATCAATAAACGTGTCGATAAAATGATTTACGAAGGTTTTCTCGATGAAGCAAAACAACTTAAAGAAAGAAAAGTCCCCATTAGTAAAACAGCTCGCCAAGCTCTCGGATATAAAGAATTGTTCGACTATCTCGACGGAAAAATGAAATATGGACAAGCTGTCGATCTGATTAAACAGAACACTCGAAACTTCGCAAAACATCAAGAAACATGGTTTCGTAGTCTTTCCGAATGTCGTTTCACCTCCTCTGATAAACCGGAATTTGAAGGAATTAAGGACGAAATCGAAGACGAAGAAACCGAACTTACCGAACCACAACTATCAGAAAAATCAAATAATCAATGATTACTTTTGATTGCCCCGTCTGCGGTAAACATTACACATTTAGTGACCGGTTCGGTGGTCATTCGATGATGTGTACAGGGTGTAAGACTTCTATTGTTGTTCCTAAAATTGAAGAACATGTTCCTCCGGTAAAACCACCGCCCTTACCGGTTCAGCTTCAAACTCCGCCCTTGCCAACTCCGCCCTTGCCGACTCCGCCCTTACCAACTCCGCCGCTGCCGACTCCGCCGCTGCCGACTCCGATTTCTGTTACTTCATCTCCTTTTGAATTGCCGGTTTTACCGATGGACACTCCTGATGATCTGGCAATTCTCGCTTACGTCTTCGAGGAAAAACAGCAACAAAAACAACAGGAAAAAGAAAATCCGCCAACACAACCGCCGCCTGTTACATCAACAGCAAATAAAAAAAATGAACCGGAAACAAAAAAGAAATTCTCTTTTCTTTATTGGGGGAATTTTATTTTGATTTTTTTGAGTTTCGTTGGAATTGGGTATTTTTTGATATTTTATATTGATTGGCGTAGTCCCGATTCACGACCGGCAATGTTAGAAACGATAGCGCAACATAAATTTCAAATGTTAATCGACGCCAAAAATAAGGAGATAGAATCGGAAACATTACGATTACGTTCTTTCGAATTATGGAATCAAGCTGGCGAATCTGTTGATGCTTTAATCGTAACTCTTGGAAAAAACGGCATAAAACTCGAAGATCAAGAGAGAGCAACAAAACAACGTCTGAACGATCTTGACAACATGATTCAAACAGCTGTACGTCAAGCTGTTGAAACAGAAAATCGTCGAAAAAACAGTATTCACGACGCTAAGATTTACAGAGCGGAAAGTCAATTCTTTCAGGAATGCGAAACGGAATTACAAGAGCAAATCCGGCAATTCCCCAATGATCGTCCTCATCTTGTGATGCCTGTTTTCGATATGGAAAATCAAATAGTTCCGGTGAAAGAATCCGTTATGCTTGGTTCCGACTGGACGGAAAATCCTTTTGATTGTTTGAATTTTTCTGAAACACTTGTTGATCGGTTTTATGCGGTGTTTGACACCGTACAACATCTTTTCGGTGATAAATCGCTTCGGATTACTTTGTTGGAACAATCTCCAATTACCGTTTCGTTTTTCGAAAATGTTGTGAACGATACTCTGATGATGCCGGAACATAGCGGATGTTTTACTTTTTTGATACGTTTTCCGGAAATAACCGATTTACTGCGAATTGGAAACGATATTGATATTGGCAAAATTGGTTCTTTCCGAATCCGGTTTGTTTATTCGTCTGGACATATTGATTTTGAAACGGTTTCACCGAGATATTGTAATGCTTTATTTTATGATGCGTGCGGAACATTTGTTCCTGTTGAATTTCCATTAACCGGTGATTTGTTTTGGAAACGAACAGACCAATTTGAAGGTTCAAAAACGGAATTGGATAAAAAAATAATTGATCATATTGAACTCCGTTTTACACCTCTTTCCAATCGGACAACTTTTTGGCTTGACGGAATAGCATTCACTGAAAAAAGTTCACGTGAACCGTATGATTTATTACGTGCGGAAATTCAACAAACGGAAATACGAAATCGTGTAAAGGAATTTTTTAAACACGATCATTCAACAAACAATAATTCAAACAGTCCTTCAACTAATACAAACAACATTGATTCAAGTACGTCAACAGAATCAAAATCAATTGAAACAAATTCGATGAACCGGTTATTTCAATGGGTGTTACAAAATGCTCATGGAAAAATTCTGATTCGTTATGGTGATGCGGTTCTTTCGTTGGATTCTCAAAAACCGATACCGGATGTTGACGAAACGATCATAATTGAGGAAATTGATCTTACAGGTTTTCGTAACTTGACGGAAGAACATTTGAATCAATTGGGTAATTTGAAAACAATTAAACGTCTAAATCTTTCCCGAACAGGATTGAAGAACGAAAACCTCATCAAATTGGCAACACTTATTTCGTTGGAATCATTGAATCTGGCGGAAAATGAACTGACATTTGAGGGACTTCCGGCGATTCGGACATTGAAGAGTCTTAAAGAATTGAATCTTGATGGTATTAAGCAGAGTGTTGATGGGATTGATGCTATAGGCAGTTTAATTTCGTTGCGATATTTAAGTTTGAGTCGTTCAGGGATGGACAATAGTGATTTGATGTATCTTTTACCTTTGGCGGAATTAGAGAAACTTAATTTGTCTTCTACCAAAATTGGAGACAGGGGTTTACCGATTTTCCGAGTGTTTACGGAACTTTGGTCGCTTGATTTATCGCGAACAAGAATTACGGACAATGGACTTGTTTCGTTAATTCCGCTCCGTAATCTTCGCGAGTTAAAATTGAATGACACGATATTAAGCAATGCCTGCCTGAACAGTCTTAGCAAGATTCAAGGACTTGAAACGATTTCTGTTTCCAATACTGCTATTACCAAAGACGGTGTCCGAAGCGAACTTAACCCTGAAAAATTCAAGTGTTTCCGGTTCACGGAATAAAATTGTAATCAACATATTTGTCTGTTGGCTGTACTTTCCTAAAAATAAACTTTTAAAATTGTTACATGTCCTTTCTTGAACGCAAATAGCGAAATGAAAAAATTAAAAGAACAAATAATTTATTCCTACTACGCCAGGTGTACTTGTTGTTCGGAGGTTTTTCTGGATTGTAGATCGACGGGGTTGGTTAAGCCTAGCGCGGCACGGTACTCCATCGGGATTACTTTTACAAAAAGATTTTTAGTTCGCTCCCAATTGTCTAACATCTCCTTTGCCTTGACACTGTTGGTATAATTGAAATGTTTCTGAATCATCTC
>JAITBS010000619.1 GCA_031283515.1 Planctomycetaceae bacterium | reverse complement strand
GGCGAAGATTCCACTGATAGATTACAACAAATCAAATCCCCCTAATTTTCAAGCAAAATAAACAACACAGAATGGGATCGCTCCCCAACCAACCCGATAAACCGCATTGATGTACTAACACAAGTGTTCGTTTATTGCGTTAGTAACGGTTTAGGAAAGAACGGTGTTAAGTTCTTTTGAACATTTTATCAAGTTCTTCACAGGAAAAAACAAGTATCGATGGACGTCCGTGTGGACAATGATGAGCGTTGGCTTCTTTTTCCGCTAACAAAACTAATTGGGTGATAGCATCGGATCGGAGTTGGTCACCGGCTTTGATTGCCGCTTTACACGCCATACTGTGAAGCAATTCATCGAGCATCTCTGTTCGATTCAATTTTTTTCCGGCTGCAAGAAGCGGTTCTAATAACGACATCAAAATCTCCATCGGAGGCGTTTTGGAAAGAATCGCCGGAAATGCCGAAATCAACATGGTTTCACCCCCAAATGGCTCCACATAAAGACCCAACGTCTGGAAAAATTCAACATGTTCCGTTACACAAGCTAATTCATTGGGAGATAAATCAACAGGAATAGGAATCAATAATCGTTGAGATTCCAGTTGTCCTTCATTCATTTTTTCTTTGAGCCGTTCATAGAGAATCCGTTCATGCAATGCGTGTTGGTCAATCAAGGCAATTCCCTGCAACGTCTCCATAATAAGATAACGATTGTGCATTTGGACAACAAGTTTACCTTGCGGCGAATACGCAACCCGATCCGAAAACAATTTCTGTAAATCAGTCAATACGGATTTGTTGGCAGCATTATCACTATCATCCTTGACAAAAGAAGGTTGCGGAGTTTTCTCTGTTTGTTCCGGTAATACCGGCCGATCCGGCAAGGCGTGAAACGAAAGATCCTTTCCGCCAAAAGTAGAAGACAACCTCGATCTTGAATCGAATCCTCCAGAATCGGGTTTGCCGAAACCCGACTTATCAGAATCGAGTTTGGCGGAATCAGATACGCCAAAAACAGAAATATCAGAATCAGATTTGTCGGAATTGGGCGGAATTGCAGACGAATGATTGGTTTTTTCCGGTTCTTCGGAGGTTTTATTGCGGCTGATTTGTTCGACCCAATCGCGAATATGTTTACGAGTTTCTTCGGTTGTCGAATGAGCAAGAGCTGTTCGCGGGTCATTCAGGTCACGCGAAGTAATCGCGTGAATATGTAAATGTTCCTCAGATACGGAGGAGGTTGTTCCTGTTTGGGCGGCTGTTCTGTCCGATGAATCGGCGTGGTATCTGCTGCGCAAATCGGAGTTGAGGAATTTTTCACGAATGACTCCCAGAAAATCAGCGTAAATACGGTTGGAATCGAGAAAACGAACTTCCATCTTCGTCGGATGAACATTCACATCGAACATGTCCGGCGACATCTCAATTTGTAAAAAAGCCATCGGAAAACGTCCGGTCAACAGAATACCGCGATAAGCTTCACCCAATGCGTGTTGTAATGCCCGATCACGAATATATCGTTTATTGAGGAAAAAGTATTGCATTCGATTATTGTTGCGGCTTTGGTTGGGGTGGGATACCAACCCGAAAACCCGAACAACTGCACCTACCCGATTTTCCACGTAAATCAAATCCCGCGTAACTTCTTCGCCGAATAATTGACGAATTCTGTTGAGCGGAGTTTCTTCCGGCGGCAAATCATGGATAATACGCCCATTGTGTTTCAAGGTAAAATGAATTGCCGGATGCGGCAACACCAGCCGGATAAAAGTTTCGGTAATATGTCCTAATTCGGTGGTGATTGACTTCATGTATTTTCGGCGCACCGGAGTATTGAAAAACAGATTACGGACTTCGATTTGCGAACCAACCGGTATGCCGCACGGAACCGGAGTTGTTTGTTCACCGCCGTTGCTGTGAATTTCGGCTCCTTCATTACTTTCCGCAACACGGCTTTTAATAGACATTTGACTGATTTCGGCAATTGAAGCCAGGGCTTCTCCGCGAAAACCGAATGTTCCGATACGGAATAAATCCTCAGAATCGGCGATTTTACTGGTTGCGTGGGGCGACAATGCCAGAACTAATTGCTCCGCCGCAATACCACAACCATTATCGACCACACGTAATAAATCGGTTCCGCCCTTATCAACAGCAACATCAATTCGGGTGGAACCGGCGTCGATAGAGTTTTCGACCAGTTCTTTCAGAACACTTGCCGGACGTTCAATCACTTCACCGGCAGCAATCTTGTTAATCATACTCTGAGAAAGTGTCCGAATAATATTCATGATTAGAATTTTTTGAGATTAGGGATGTAATAATAAATAAATGTCTTTGCAGAACATAAACTAAATAAAAAGTACTATTTCGGAGGAATGTTGTCCTTATTCAGGTTCTCAAAAAGGGCGAGTTTAAGCGACGTCATCCGGTATTGGCGAACGCCGAAAAATCCGAACCGTGTGGAGCATTTTTGACAATTCATCTGTTGATTTAGGGCGGTCATCCGGTTTTTTGGCAAGCATCATTTTCAAGATTGCCGCAAATTCCGGTGTGATATTTTTATTACGTTGAGTTACCGGCGGCGGCGGTGTTACCAGATGTTTGTTCAACAGATCACTCATTGATTCACCGGCAAAAGGAAGCCGTGTGGTCAGGAGTTCATAAAAGGTGCAGCCGAGACTATAAATATCGACTTGCTGATTGGGCGGAAGCCCGCGAATCTGTTCCGGCGACATATAACTCGCCGTACCTTGTGTTTTCGATTTCATGGCGAAAAGTTTACCAAACCCTGTAACAATCCGGCGTGCAAGAGCAAAATCAATCAATTTCATTTCACCGGAATCATTATTAAACAAAAAGTTATCCGGTTTAATATCACGGTGAGTCCATCCTTGTTGGTGAAGATACAAGAGTGATTCCACCATTTGGGGCATTAACTTCGGAAGATAAGTACAATATTGAGGGTAACCGCGGTTGATCCACATTTTCAAATTCGGAGCAGAAAACCATTCCATGACAAGATAAGGAATCTTTTGATACCAATCAAATCCAAGAACTTGAATGAGTTTGGGATGGGAAAATTTCGAGGCAACATCGTATTCCCATTTAAGGATTTGAATTTGATCTTTTTGTTTGGTATATTGATCCAACAGGGTTTTAATACCAATGAATTTACGGTTTTGATCGTCATAGGCTTGCCAAAGCCGACTTGATTGTCCGGTGTTGACCACATTTAAAAGGCGGTAAGGACCTAAATAACCAATAGAAGCAGAACTCATAATTTTCAAAAGGGAAGATGAAAAATTGAAAGATTGATTTTGAGTTTAGTGTATCTGTTTTCATTCAAAAAAGCAAGAATCGATAAAATTTTCCTTCTGGTTTTATCGGGGATTTTCAATACTATGAAAAATTTGATGAGCTGTTCCATTTGCGGTAACACTTTTTCCGAAGACTCACCCGAAGTTGCAATGCCGTTTTGTTCGCAACGGTGTAAGTTGCTTGATGCGAGTCGTTGGCTTGGTGAAGAATACGGATTACCCATCGAAGATGAAGAATCAATTCAACAACCTCAAGAGTTTTCCGAAAATCATTCTTAACATAATTATTCAATAGAAATTTCGTTCGTTGATTACGAGTCTGAGATTACTCAGATTTGTTTACCAATGGTCTCCAAAGGTAGCCAACGTTTCGCCGAAACGTTCCGCAATCGGTTATTTTGAGCTCGATGAATCGGATAATATTTTACGTACCGGATTTGTAAATTCTGTTTATCCCGTCAAAAAATGAAGACCGAACTGTTAAGTGTGATGAGTATATCATTGGTAAAATATCATAAATGCGCATTGAACCGCTAAGTTTGAATAACAGTAACTATAAATTGACAATCTCTTTATTACCAATGGTGTCGATTACAGCATCAAGTGGTGCACGTTTATTCTGAAGTTGTGGAACTTCATCCGATACAAAAACTTGATCCGCTCCCATTGGTTTAATTTTCTTGTGT
>JAITBS010000599.1 GCA_031283515.1 Planctomycetaceae bacterium | reverse complement strand
ACAATCTCGTTGTGATGACCGCAACTCCAAAAAAAGTAAAACAAGAATAAGCAATTCGTAACTTTTCGTGTCAAAAACGTATCCGCTGCGATGAAAGTACGTACCACCCCTAAAAAATGCCCCAAAAAAAATATCTTTAACTAAAATTCTATTATGTAACACCAAAAATTCCTACTCAAATTATCGAAACTATATCTCGATCTTAACTTTTGACACTTTTTTCAACAGGAACTAGTTAATAGTTACGAGTGAATAGTTAATAATACCGTATGCGGAATTATTTCTCATTTCAATAATTCTTTGATTCATTGATTTTGAGGTTATCAATCCAAAGAGTTGCGCCTTTTCCGGTAGGTTGTGTATAAAGTTCGATACTCTTGACGTGTGTCCGCGAACCGAAAATACCATAGTCAACCCGTTTCCAGATTTCGTTACCTGAAAACGGTATCTGAATCGGAACCCAATCGGATTTCGCACGATCTAATATTGAAACCAATTTGTCCAGACTTTCTGGAATAAATTCGATAAACCCGCTTTCCGTAACAATTCGTAAACTGAAATTCGATAAAATCAGAGTTTTGTCAACGCCTTCCGGTTTAACCGGTTTGAAACCGGCATTGGCATTGTCGGGAACATACAACGAAAAATGAATCTCCTGAATTTGTCCGGCATCAAAATCAACAGAACCCTGCGAAGGCCAAATAAGCCGGAGTTCCGTATTGCTTTCAGAGTGAATACGTAACGTTTGATTGTGTTCTGGAATCTCTTTGGGTTTGTTGTCATCCGTTCCCAACGCATCAGCAATATCATCAAGAGTTTTTTTAGTTTTCTCTCCGGCAACAAGCGGATTCGTATCCAATGAAATCTGAATTTGTCCGTCGTTTGCTGTTTGGGCAGTAAATAATTCGAGCGAATTGCTGTTAATTTTCCAATCTGCGATTGTATATTCTGTTACTTCTTCTTCGAATTCGTTGTAACGTTCCGAGTGATCGGCAAGATGATGTGGTTTGATGTTGCTTACGAGGTTTCCCGCCAAAAAACCTCCAAAAAACGAACCCCCAGCTCCAAGCAACACAAGAACAATTGTCAAAATACAAGAACTACCCTTTTGATAAGGTCCCGTTGACCAACCGGAAACAATCGGAGATCGTTCATTTTTCTCATTGCTCAACAATGGTACATTTCCCCATTGCGTGCTTTCGTGTTGTGAAGCCGATACCGACGCAGTGGTATCGGCTGTTGATTCTGTCGGTTCCCGATTCGGAATGATCAGAGCGTTCCCGCATTGATTGCACCGGACTTCGCGACCCGCAAGCCGATCTGGTAATTGGTATTTCTTTCCGCATGAACAACTAAAAGTAATCATAAATGTTGTACGTAAACAATTGGGTCTGCGCCGTAAGATAAAGCGTTTATTTTACCGCCTACGGTTAGGCATCAGACCATCGGATTTATCGGACGAAATAGGGTATCAGGACGAAATATACTCACTAAATACTTGACAATTCAGTATTCATTTTTTGACAAGAGGACACGTCTAAAAATTCAATATTTCATCAGAAAATTATTCGTAAATCCTTAGTTTTCAATAATGAAAAATAAGCAAAATTGAATTTTTAGAGGTCGCCCTTTTGACCAAATTCATAATAAATACGAATAATATCACGGCAACAATGATTATAGTCAAAATCATTTTTTCTTACAAGCTGTGTGTAAATTTCAAGAGATTTTTCGTACTCACCATTCAACCCGCCGGCATAACTAATAAGTGCTTTATACAAATGATCAACAATATGAATATCCGTTTTTCTCTTTGAAATTTTATATCTTCTGATGTCATATAAAAACTCTAATAAAAATTTTGTTTCAATTTTTATTTGGTTCCTATTTCAAAAAAAAAATAAACGTTTAAACATAATCAATAAAATGGTACGTAAAATATTATAATCGTTAGATAATTTCCAATATCTTTTATTTCTCATTAAATTTTTTGATTGACGAGGTATATTTTTCAGGACATCCTAATTTTTCGTATTCATTATTTATAAACATTTTGAATTGATCATAACTTTCAAAAGGACAAATACGTTTTTGATTTTTTCCCCAATACTTACAACATAATATCATCTTGAAGACAAATATTGCCGGTTTTTCCTTGAAACTTTGGTTCCAGAGCAATATTACAATATATGTAATCTATCAGTGGAATTTTTGTTTTTTACGTTTATGGACTTCATCTGTTTTTTTCTTTCGCCCCAACGAGGCAATGTATTAGTTGATAGTTGATAGTGGAGAGTGGAGAGTTCGCACGCGGAGTAATACCAACACGGTAATACTTCCGCTTGCGACACTATCAACTATCAACTCTCCACTATCAACTACCCATTGCCCTTTCAGGGCGTTAGGTTGGAGAAGAACTTAAACCCACCCCGTTGGGGCGGGTTATAATCCTGACGCCCCTATCGGGGCTAATGGGAAAAACAATAATTCCACTGATAGATTACAAAAATTTCATATTTTTCGTACTACTTTGTGTGTTTCCTGTTCTAAAATACAAAACGTTATTACTCCGCTTGCGGCACTATTCACTATTCACTCATAACTATTCACTACTAAAATGTCTATTCTTTCTGATGATGATTTGAAATTGCTCCTCGATGGTATTCAAAATCAGAACAAAGATTCCTTTGAACAATTTTGGAATCTCCATTTCAGCCAACTCACCGCATTGGCTCGACGGAAAATGTCACAAGTCAATAAACGTGTCAGCGATGAAGAAGATATCGCTATTAGCGCAATTCATAGTTTTTACACCGGTCTCGCCGAACAACGTTTTCATACCATTCAAGGAAATAATGAACTATGGAAAATCTTAGCCACGATCGTCTGCCGCAAAATATCGAAACAACAACGTGGTCAGTTCACCCAAAAACGCGGCAGCGGATTGATTCGCGGAGAATCAATTTTCGTCGCCGGTCCCGCCGCCACTGCCGACAACAAAAATAAACAATCAGGATTCGGTAATGTCGCCGGCAATACCGCACAACCCTATTTCGAAATCGAATTTCTGGATACTTGCGAAAAATTGTACAATATTCTGGACGATGAAACAATGAGAAATATCGCCCGACTTATCATGGAAGGATTCACCATCGATGAAATCGCCGAAGAACTCGGCTGCGTCCGGCGCACCATCGAACGGAAACTAAAAAAAATACGGGATAAATGGCAACAGCAGGAAAAAGAAAATGAATAACCCCGCCTCCTTCACTCTCGCTTCAGAACAACTTATCGACGACCAAATTGATCTTTGGGCTGACCAATTCGAACAATCCTGGACAGACCAATCAATCCTTCGCCTGAAAAACTCTCTCGAATCAGCCCCCGAAATAATACGCCCTGCCGTCTTGACCGAATTACTGGCAATGGATATCGAATTGCGTTTCAAAAACGGTCTGCCGGTTGATCTTAACAATTATACCAAAACATTTTCACAATATCGTACCGAAATCGAGTCCGCCTATCACAATGTGATGACTTTCCGGCAACTCGGTGAATATGAATTTTACGAACGCATCGGGCAAGGAGGTATGGGAATGGTTTATCGCGCCCGTCACCGATTACTTGACCGCATCGTCGCCATTAAACTCCTACGTAATAGCGTTCTCGATAATTCCGGCGGTATTGAACGCTTCTTGCGTGAAATCCGGCTCTGCGGTCAATTGTTACATCCCAATATTATCAAAACAGAATATGCCGGTAAAGAAAAAGACCGCTATTATCTGGCAATGGAATTCATCGAAGGTGAAAATATACGAACAATTATTGAACGGCACGGCTCCCTAATAGTACCAACCGCCTGCGAAATTATCAGCCAAGCCGCTACTGGACTCCAATTCGCCTCCGAATGTAATATCATTCATCGCGATATCAAACCGGGAAACCTCATGATTTCCCGAAACGGTATTGTCAAAATTCTCGATTTCGGACTCGGAAAATTTATTACGTTTAATCACGCCGACCTCGATTATTCCTTGACCACAATGGGCTCAACAATGGGAAGCGTCGATTATATCGCTCCCGAACAATGGGAAGACGCCGCTTCCGTTAAAATTCAAGCAGATATTTACAGTCTCGGTTGTCTCTTCTTTTTTCTCCTCACCGGACATGCTCCGTATGAATCCCCTCAATTAAATCGTGAACAACGAATGATTGCACACATCAAAGGGATCATTCCGCCGCTCACTTCACTTTGCAAAAATGTTCCGCCGAAAATTGAAAATTGCTACAGAAAAATGTTGGCAAAAAATCCCCAAAACCGCTTTTCCGAACCTGCCGAAATCATTGATATTCTCGAACCCTTCGCCGTCAAAGGAACTCTTCAATCACTTCTCGCTCTCAATATTGTTTCGCCGTCAAAAGATGAAAGTGTAACCTCTTCGGTCAAGTCTTTTCCGTCACGCCGATTATTTAAAACAAAATTAATGAAATACTTGCCGCGAACAGTATTGATGATTTTAGTCGGTTACGGAATTTATTTCGCCGGAACAATGAAATCTCCGCGTGATAATGATACAAAAAAAATTCCCGATCAAAGAACCTTGAATGTCTCCGATATTACCGGCAAAAACTCAATTTCACCGCTTACTCCGCATCGCATCTCTCAAAATCTTGCCGAAACACTACAATTCGTCGGCTATTCTGGAAATTGGTGGTTCGAAGAAATTCCCTGGTATTTGCCTTTTGTCCGCGAAACAGCCGCTCTTTCCACTGAAAATAAAATTTTTTTTCTCAAAAATAAAAATCTTAGTAAGCAATTTATCGCATCCTTCATCCCAAAACAGGAAAGTGCCAAACGGTTACTGGATTTTCTCGTAACGGTTGGTGTTCCCCAAGCCCCAAACCTGACCGAATTTGAATCACTCGTCAATAATTATCTTTCGGAAACAACCGCCGAAACAAATATTCCCGCTTCCGTTCTACACTCCCAAGCCGTTTTACTTCATCAATTAACGGTACAAAATAATAATCCCGATTACGGACAGCAGGCAAGAGAACTTTATGCCAAAGCCATAGAACGTTACGAGAACAACACAACAGAAACATCACGGCTTTTGAGTAACCTTTGCCGGTTTGATGCCGCTCAGTTAAATTGGTGGTTCGACAACAACGCCGATAACTTTTACCGGCAAGTAAATGAAATTAAAACAACCAATGAAGATGATGTGAGTTTCCGTGCAGAATTGCTGGCAATATCGGCAGAACGGTTCATGGAAGAAGGTCAAAACCGTGATGACTTCTTTAATAACGCCTTCAATCTTGTCAAAAAATCCTTCAGTAACAATATTCCGCATCCAATGCTGGAAAAACTACATTATCGTTTCGCAACAGCATTGACCCGTCAATGGCGATTGACTGCCGCAGAACCGCATTGGAATAAAGTACAGGAAATGGCAACCCAAACAGCAATAACCGCAGGATTCGATCCGCCAATCGCCCGACTTTGTGATGAAGCCGGAGATGCCCGTTTGAATCTCGCTATTTCGGCACGTTATTTCGGTGATCTGAATTTAGCCCGCTTCCGATGCCGTGATTTAATTGGAAATATTCAAGATGTCCTAACCTGTCTCGACGCTTCAGCAGAAGAAGAAAAATTACGGCTAAACCGAAAACTTACAGAAGCAATGGAACGACTCGCTGATTGTACGTTATTTATTCCAACTCACTTCGGCGGTCATCCGATTCCCAATTCCCGTTTTTTTGTTACTGAAGCCGAGTCATGGTACACTCAAGCCCGCGAAACAACTTCCGATCCGCAAATAAAATTTGTCTTACTGTGTAAATTAGCTCTTTTGCGGCTGAATCTCGGTAATCTGTCCGCAGAAGAACATAAAAAAATTTGGTACGAAATTCAAAATAACTATACACAACTTGACGCCGATCATCCCTTTCACCTTCGCGCAACAGAATATTATCAGACAATTGATACGTTTTTCGACAGTGATAAGTCCGATGTTGAAGCAACAACAAACCGAATCAAAAATTGGCTGGACAATAACCGGTTAAACAGCAATATGGTAACACGTTATGCCGGTGAACGGCTCGATTTACATCTTTTTTGTATTCATTATTTGTTGAAAATGGAACAACAGAGTAACAATGAATTTCTTCGGCAAGATATTGAACGTTATCTCGATCCCATTTTATTGCAACATCTTGTTTCGGAAAAACGAATGCGTCCTTTTTTATTACCGTTTTACGATCTCGCCGTCAATTACCGGAATAACGATGATTTACTTCAAACGGTTCTAACGATTCGAACGGCGCGATGTCAACGATATTCTGGGGTGTTACCGGCATCAATGTTGGTGTTTTATTTTCCAATGGGTTCGGAAAACGGGTTCGCTGTTTTTTTGTTACCGTCGCGGCAGGAAAGTAAACGATTTGATCTCGGCTTCAATCGTCAACAGGTGATTGATGCCGCAGAAAATCATCAAACATTGTTATTACCGGAAGAATTGGTTGTTACGGTGAAACAGATGTGGGCTCAATCAATTCCAGTTGATATTTCGTGGGACGACTCTGTCTGCTGGAACTCCGCTCAAAGCAAAAAACGCCTGTCAAATGCACAATGGGTTTTTGATACTCAACTTCCCGTCGATCTAATCTGGGGAATTGTACGTTAAAATTAGTGTACATACATTTTATGATCTTTTCTAGGGCTGTGTTAATCTAAAATTGGGAACAGACAGAAAGGTAACCTTGAACAAACAAGTTTATCTGAAAACACAATATCCCAAAATATCCGACTATTCGTTATAAAATTAAGAAAAAATACGTGAGTCGAAGAAAATTCTAACGCCTTGACACCCAAAAAAAATCAAAACAAAAAATCCGTATTTTTCGTACTATTTTGTGTGTTTCGTGTTTAAAATAGAAGTAGAATTTTTTTAAACACGAACTACACGAAAAATCACGAAAGCACACGAAAAGAGTTAAAACAAAAATTTCGTGTTTTTCGTGTTATTTTGTGTGTTTCGTGTTTAAAATAGAAGTGGAATTTTTTTATAACACGAACTACACGAAATAACACGAAAAAAAGTCAAAACAAAAAATCCGTATTTTTCGTACTATTTTGTGTGTTTCCTGTTCTAAAAGATAAAATGTTATGTAACATATCAGTAGAATTTTCCAAAACGTATTTTAATTGTTTCCGCAAACCTCATTTAAAACCTAATTTCTTCCTAACAAAACAACCTCAGTAGCAATGAATCCCCCAAAAACCAAC
>JAITBS010000560.1 GCA_031283515.1 Planctomycetaceae bacterium | reverse complement strand
TACAATCTTAATTTTCGTTCAATATATCTTGCAGTCCGCCCTAATTCGTTAATATCAAAGGAGTTAAGCGATTGTGAGTTACAAAAAAATACGAAAATCCGGAAATTCAACAGGAACTATTTATGTAAAATTTTGACCTGCATTGATTTCAAATTGCCCGGTGACGAGAATCTTTGAACGAAAGGTAGGTTCCTATGCACGATGGGCAATATGTTTTCACACAAATGATGAACATGATCCCTTGGAGACGATTTCAAACTTGTGTTGATCGGTATCAAGGCGATTACAAAGTACATCAATTTCGTTGTGTTGATTATTTTCGGGTGATGTTATTTGCTCAGTTGACTTATCGCGAAAGTTTACGTGAAGTTGTTAGTTGCCTTCGGGCGGTTCCTCAAAAATTATATCATCTGGGGATTCATTCAACTGTTTCACGAAACAATTTATCAAACGCGACCCAACATCGCGACTGGCGCATTTTCGCTGATTTTGCCCAAGTATTAATGGAGCAAACGCACCTCCTTTACCAAAATGATGATAACCCCGTCAAAATAAAAGCACCTGTTTTTGCGTTGGATTCATCGACGATTGATTTATGCTTGTCACTGTTCCCGTGGTCTCCGTTTCGTAAAACGAAGGCTGCCATCAAACTTCACACGCTCCTTAATTTACAAGGGAATATTCCTGATTTTATTCTAATTTCCGATGGCAAAATGCACGATGTTAATGTTCTTGATCACCTATTTTTTATCGCGGGCGCCTACTACACAATGGATCGAGGTTACTTGGATTTCAAGCGATTGTACAAAATTCATCAAGCAAAAGCCTTTTTTATGATACGAGCAAAACGAAACACAAAATTAACGAGACGATATTCAAATAAGGTTGACAAAACAACTGGTGTGCAATGTGATCAACTTGTTTTTTTGACCCAAGCAAACAGTTTGGAAACTTACCCGGAACCATTGCGACGTATCCGATTTTACGATGCGACACGAAATAAACGATTGGTTTTTTTGACAAATAATATGACCTTACCCGCCGCGACGATTGCCGCTTTATACAAATCACGTTGGCGCGTGGAGCTCTTTTTCAAATGGTTCAAGCAACATCTACGAATCAAAGTTTTTTACGGAATCAGCGAAAACGCCGTCAAATCGCAAATTGGGATTGCCGTCTGTACTTACCTCCTCGTCACCATTTTAAAAAAGGAACTCAAATTGCCGCAATCAATCTACCAAATCCTACAGATTTTAAGCCTGATACAATTTGAAAAAAAAACTATATTTCCAGCATTCGATGATAAAAATTACAAAAACAAAAAAAACAATAATCCTAACCAATTGACTCTATTCAAGTTATAATGGGACACTAGTGATTTCCTGATTATTTCAGAATTTTTTCGGAGGGGATAGTCAGTTCGCAGATTTTCGCAGATAATATCTCCTCTCTGAAGGATTATGCCGGTTGACAGTTATTGACCTGCAATGATTCCCCCAAAAGTGAGAAACCATCAGGAATTTTGAAAAAAATAAAATAGAAAAAAGGTGAGCCGTGTTTTCATATAAATCTGCAATTGAAATTGATAAAATGAGAAAAGCGGGGTTATATGTTTGGCATAGTTTGCAAATTGCCAAAAATCTTATTCGTCCCGGAATCACAACCGGTGAAATCAATGACCGAATCGAGAAATTTTTCGAGGATATGCAGGTAATTCCTCTTTTTAAGGGAGTTCCCGGTAAAGTTCCATTTCCAGCCGCAGCGTGTATTAGTGTTAACGAAGAAATTGTTCATGGAATACCGGGTTCACGGAAACTTGTTGAAGGTGATATAGTTAGTGTTGATATTGGATGTAAAATAGGCGGTTGGTGTGGTGATTCCGCAGTAACCTTTCCCGTCGGAAAAATCTCAGAGAAAAAACAACATCTCCTTGACGTAACAGAACATACTCTTCAAATCGCTATCGAAGAAATTCCTAAAGCAACTTATTGGAATGAAGTTGCGAAGAAGATGGAAACTTATGTGAAAAAGAACGGTTATTCCGTTGTCGAATCACTTGTCGGTCATGGAATTGGTCGGGAAATGCACGAGAACCCCCAAGTTCCAAATTATGTTTCGCAGGAAGTTCTTCGCAGCGGTAATTTTAAGTTAGTGTCGGGTTTAGTCATCGCTGTAGAACCAATGGTTAATGCCGGTACAAAAAATGTTCGCTTACTCCGCGACCATTGGACAATTATTACTGCGGATCATAAACCAAGCGCCCATTTTGAACACACATTGGCAATAACCATTTCCGGTGTTCGTGTCCTGACCGGACAGCCCGAAACAAATGAAGAAAAAATAGATATTGCTCCTTATTTGACGGCTTGAAAAATTCTTTTTTAAGAAAAAAGGAAATTCTAAAAACTTAATATTTTATCTAAAATTGGTCATTAGTCCCTATTTTCAAGGAGCAAAATTTTTTTAAGATAGGTTTTTAGCAGTTCCTAAAAGTTTTTTTAAGAAGGTGGGACTACTTGGCAAATAATTTGCTAAGCATTAAAATAATGACCTTTATCAATAAAATTCGATGACGGCTTGAAAAAATTCTTTTTTAAGAAAAAAAATTTCAAGAGGGACTACTTGGCAAATTGTTTGTAAGCCTTAGAATAGTAACCTCTGTTAATAAAACGAGTAAACCATCATAGATAATCTGGAATTAACATTGCAATTAGAATTTATTTAGCATAAAAAATTCAAAGGTGATATTATGAAAGTCAGAGCAAGTGTTCGTCGAATTTGTGAAAATTGTAAAGTGGTGAAACGTCGAGGACGAGTTTATATTATTTGTGTTAATCCTCGTCATAAACAACGCCAAGGTTAATTTGTTTTTTTAAAAACATTTACGTATATTTTTTGGAGATCATTCAATGCCGCGTCTTTTAGGTGTGGATATTCCGAGTAATCGGCAAATAGTTGTTTCATTGACCTATCTTTATGGTGTAGGTCCGACAACAGCAAGAGAACTTTGCCGAAAAGCAGGAGTTACGTCAACATTGCGTGCGAAAGATTTAGGTGAAAACGACCTCGCTAAATTAGCCTCATTGCTTGATAACGATTATGTCGTCGAAGGACAATTACGCCGTCAAGTTAATCAGAATATCACCCGCCTTCGTGAAATTGGTTGTTATCGTGGGATTCGTCACCGTAAAGGTTTGCCGGTTCGCGGTCAGCGCACCCGAACAAATGCCCGAACTCGTAAAGGTCCCAAAAAAACAGTTGCAGGAAAAAAAGGAGTCAAGGATTTACGGTAATTACCCAATGTTTGTCAATGCGTTTTATCGCCTCTTGACAGCATAAAAAATTATTCAACCTAAGGAATCACTAAAACAGTTAACAAAAATTTAACAACCCAAAATGGCAAAAGTAGTTAAAAAACGAAAAGTTAAAAGAATTGTTGCGTTAGGAATCGCTCATATTAAAGCGACTTTTAATAATACTACCGTAACAATTACCGATTCCAAAGGAGATGCCCTCTGTTGGTCAACTGCCGGCACATGTAACTTCAAAGGAAGCCGGAAAAGTACCCCCTTCGCCGGTCAAATGGCAGCACAACAAGCAGCAGAAAAAGCAATGAAATTCGGAATGAAAGAAATTGAAGTCAAAGTCAATGGACCGGGAAGTGGTCGTGAAAGTGCAATTACAGCTTTACAACAAGCCGGTTTGACGGTTAAATCCATTGAAGATGTTACTCCATTGCCACATAACGGTTGCCGTCCCAAAAAACGGAGACGTGTTTAATTTGTTTGTGTTCAAAAAATTATTTTTTTTTAATCGTATCCATTTTTAGTTCGTTTTGTTTCAATAGAAATCGATTTTATGGCACGTAATACTGAAGCAGTTTGCCGAAAATGCCGGCGCGAAGGTTTCAAACTTAACTTGAAAGGAAACCGTTGTGATACAGAGAAATGCGCGTTCAACCGCCGTTCTAATGCGCCCGGAATGCATGGTTCCCGGAAAGGAAAATTAACTGATTACGGTGTTCATCTTCGTGAAAAGCAAAAAGTAAAAAATTATTATGGTGTCCTCGAAAAACAATTCCGTAAATATTTCGGAATGGCAGAACGAATAAAAGGGAATACAGGAAAAGTTCTGATGGGACTTCTCGAACGCCGTCTTGATAATATTGTTTATCGACTTGGTTTTGGAGCATCTCGCTCTCAGGCTCGTCAATGGGTTTCACATGGTCATATTCAAGTCAATGGTCGGCGTGTTGATATTCCAAGTTATTCAGTGCGTACGGGAGATGTGATTACAATACGTAATCGCCCTAAAAGTACCAAAGCAATTAAAACAGTCATTGAAGAAGGAGCACGTGAGGTTCCGGAATTTCTTTATCGGGACAATGCCGATATTCCCAAAGGGATTGTGATGCGTCTCCCCACAGCAGAAGATGTTACATTACCGGTAGATTCGGCATTGATCGTCGAACTTTGTTCCAAATAACAATCATTGCTTGTTGTTTTCCCCAATTCCCCTCATTATAAGTATTTAGCGTCATTTTTTTGGAGGTTTCTCTATGCGTATTCGATGGCGAGGTTTGGAACTCCCCAGCAAAGTAACATGCGACCCTGACTCCTTGACGGAGACTTATGGAAAATTTATTGCCGAACCGTTTGAACGCGGTTTTGGTCATACGGTTGGCAATAGTTTGCGCCGTGTTTTACTTTCCAGCCTCGAAGGAAGTGCCGTAACACGAATCAAAATTAAAAATGCCCTTCATGAATTTATGTCATTGAAGGGTGTTCATGAAGATGTTACGGAAATTGTTTTGAATGTTAAATCGCTTGTTGTCAAATCTTATGATGATAAGCCGAAAGTCCTTAGAATTTCTAAAAAAGTAAAAGGGCTTGTGACGAGTGATGATATTCAAGGCGATGACACTGTTGATGTTATTAGCAAAAGTCATCATATTGCTACGCTCACCGATGATGTCCCGTTCGAAATGGAAATGGTCGTCGAAAATAGTCGCGGTTATGTTCCGGCAACCGAACAGTTGGCTCATATCCGAGATAAAGGTGATGATATTGGTTTTATTCCGCTCGATGCGGCATTCAGTCCGGTTGTTCGTGTCCAATACAGTGTAGAAGAAACACGGGTCGGTCAAAAAACAAATTATGATCGGCTGACTATTCAAATTTGGACAGATGGATCAATTGGTCCGGAACTTGCATTGGTCGAAGGTGCTAAAATATTCCGAAAACATTTGAATCCGTTCCTCCAATATGATCGGCTTGAAATGGGTGTTTTTTCCAAAGTAAAAACAATTGGAGTAATGGGAATAGATCCGGGATTGGAAGAAAAGTTGAAAATGCCGCTTTCCCAGTTGGATCTTTCTGTTCGAGCAATGAATTGTCTTGAAACAGAAAAAATTAATATTATTCGTGATTTGGTGGTGCGAACCGAAGAATCGCTTTTAGATATGCGAAATTTTGGCGAAACCACGTTGACCGAAGTTAAAGAAAAATTACGTAAGTTTGATCTTCAACTTGGTATGAGGATTCCTTCGCAAGTATTGAGTACGACAGCTCCTCAGGCTACTGTACCTCAAACGGCAACTGCTGCTCCCTATACTTCTTGACTTGATTCGTTTAATTAAGTTTTATAATTAAGTTATCAACGGTAACGGTTTTAGTATGTGATGTTTCAAAACCGGTTTCCCGACAAGCAACCAATACAATTGTTAAATCCATAGAAGATGGTGATTTCATGCGACATTTGAATAAAGGACGTAAACTGGGTCGAAACCCCAATCATCAACGAGCATTGCTCAAAAACCTGATTGTGTCGATCTTAATGACAGAACGTGATGCAACTGACGAGGAGAACGCACCCAAAACTCCGGGACGTATTATCACAACATTACCGAAAGCCAAAGAAGTTCGTCCGCTTCTCGAAAAATGTATCACAATTGCTAAAAAAGCCCAAGCACATATCAATGAAGCTGCTCGTTTGGAAATTCGGGCAGAGCGTGGTTCAGAAGAATGGAAAAAATGGCGCAATAGTGAAGTTTGGCAAGAATGGAATAAGACGATTGCTCCAGCATTGGCAGCACGTCGTCGGGTACTCCAATTGATCGGTAACAAGGAAGCAGTAAAAATTCTTTTTGAAGTGGTTGCACCGCGATATATTGATCGGAATGGTGGTTACACAAGAATCCTGAAATTATTTAAACCGCGACTTGGTGATGCAGGAAAACAGGCAATTCTTGAATTTGTCGGTAAAAACGACCGTGTTAAGGCCCGATCGCAACGGCCTAAAATAGAATAGCCGACGCAGGATGTTCGGCTGAGCGTAGGATGGTTACGAAATCAAAACGTCGGTCATTCGATTATACGACAGCAATTGCGAAGGTTTGCGAAGATATTTGTTTTCGCGTACCGGCACTGTGCCATATAGATATGACACGAGTTGCTATTAGTTTCGCACAAACAAAACATAGTGCTCCGTTTGGTATTTTTGCCACAACAACACCTTTGCGGTTCAAAGGCGGAGAACTTTTTATGCAAAGTCAAGGAAAACATTGGACATTGCAGCGGTGTTACCGAACTGACGGAGCAGAATATCTCTATGTTCTTTATTTTTATGTTCCGCGATTTATTGAACTAAAATTGTCTCAGAAACTAGAAACAATTGTTCATGAATTATATCATATCAATCCCGATTTCAATGGTGATTTACGTCGATTCAAGGGGCGTTGTTTTGCGCACGGTTCTTCGCAAAAAAAATATGATCAGACTGTCCGTGATTTTGTCGATCATTGGCTGAAACAGAATCCGCCGCCCAAAATCTGGAACTTTTTACAATATAATTATAAAGAGTTGCTTACGGAATTTGGAGGTTTGCACGGAACACGTATTCCGGCACCCAAAATCATTCCATGCGAAAAGTAAATAAATCAGACTTTTTGTAACTGTTCGATAGGCAACATTTCGGTGAAACACCACAAGGGGAGCATTCCCGTTTCGTGCCGTTTATTTTGCTTGAAAATTCTGAGGGACTTGTTTTTTTGTAGTCTGGGTTTATTTTTTCGGAATCTCTAAAAATTAATTTTAAACCACAAGGGACACAGAGAACGCAGAGAAAATTTTAATTTAAATCAAAACATAAAATTATGTATTTAAATCAAATTGTAATATATCAGTGGAATATTCGTCAATTTGTTTACCAATGGACTCCAAAGGTAGCCAACGTTTCGCCGAAACGTTTTCACCCACCGTTGGTCGGCGTACTCGCCGACTTGTCCCTGTTAACGGACGGAAATGAAAAAACAACTGTGGACAACACCATAACAAAACCAACCCAACCGTTGCGACCTTTCGGTTGCCTACCTTTTAATTTTCAACAGTAAACCAATTCAAAAAAAAATTCCACTGATATATTACAAATATTTTAGGAAATTTTATAAATATATTACATTCTGTAAAAACTGATCTTGACATATAATTCACAAATTATCGTAACTAACCATAACTGTTCTGACAATCTTCAAAAAAATGTATGTCAATAGCAACTTAGAATTTTTTTTTGCTATAAAATTGCTTAACATGAATATTTTCATTCTTTTGCCATTCAATTAATTGCCTACTTTTGTCATTTTTTCAAAATTAACAAAAAAGATGTGTAAATACTTTTGCTACGCTAATGCTGTGTGCTCAGATGCGGTCTAAAAATATTCGCTACAAAAAAATTAAATAGGCGATTACTTATTTTACTTAAAATTAAATTAGGAGATTATTATGAATAAATTTAATTTACAAAAAGTTACATATTTGATTTTTTTATTGTTTTTTGGGGATTATTCTGATTCCATTTTTGCCCAAACTGAAAACAATAAATCACAAAAAACTGACTCAATTAATACAGCCGATAATTCTGATCCAACAATGATTCGCGCTAATCAATTTATAGGACAGAAACTATCGTCCACTTACCTTCAATATCAACAGATGCGGAAGGCGTTTCTTAAAAATTGTTCTCGTGAAGACGAAATTGCTTTTAACCAATGGGAAAATTATCTCATTACACCGATCCGTATAACAAAATGGAAAAGCGAATGGAAAGAATATCCTGAATCTCATACTGCATTCGCAATTTATATTCGTGATGAGATTAAAAGAAACAAGCATCTCCAAGTTGAAAAATTAAAATTGCAATTGCAAGACGAGACTCTTTTTCGTAATTATCTTGAACTTCAAGAAAGTGTTTTACATAATGCAGAAAAACAAGCGGAGTTGGAACAGAAACTAGGAATCACAGAAGAATTGAAAACTGCTATCAAAAATCCTGATTTGTATGATTTTATTAGTGCGGTTTATAGTTACTATTGGCATGTACAACATATAAAAAAATTCAACGCGCAAATAAAAGCAAAAGAAGATGCGGCTGCTGAAGCCAGAAGAAAAATTGTACCGGTTGAGCGTACAAGTAAAGAGTATCAAGACGCTTTTTCAATTTATCGTCAAGCTATTGAAGCGGAGAAACAATCAATTATCAACGCCGAACAAAATGACTTGACTTGGAAACGGGCAAAATATCTGATTGAAACGAAGGAACTAGGAACTGTTCCCAACGCTAATAATCTGACGAGCGAGTTTACAAACGGATTTGATGAAACAAAAATAAAAAAATTTCGCCAATGGAAAAACGGTTTTGAAATCTTGACCGGTTTCGATGTAACTGAAAACGAATGGAAAAAAGAACCAACCTCACATCCGGCAATTCTTTTTTGTACGAATATTTTCCTGATAAGAATCCAACGGAAAGAAGATGGAGAATCTTTTAATTTAGACAAAGTCGATAGAAAGGAATTACTCAAAGGCGACAAATCAACTTTAGAAAAATATTATACAATACTGAATCAAAAAAGAGGAATTGACAACGCACAAATATCAACGTTGGAGAATGAGTTACGTATTCCGTCGAAGTTGAAAAATGCGATCAAAGATAATGTTTCGGATTCAACGTTATTCTTATTTTACGATGCATATTTTCGCGAATTTACGCCTGATGAAGTAAAGAAGTCAAAACAAAAGGTAAGCGAAGCGATAGATAAGTTAAATTTATTACGTCCCAATTGGGCAACCGAAGAAAATATTGAATTTCCAGATGAGGCAACCCAAATTTTACAACAAAACAAAAGTCAGTAGGTAGGCAATCTTTCGCCCCAAATTATTGATACTGTTCACGGTAATTTTTATTTTTTTACGTACCTTTATCGTGGTCATTTTATGTTTTGATATTTTTTACTTTTGTAAGATATTGGGCGGAGGTAGTCCATTGAGGAATGAGGCAACACAACTTTGCAAGAAAGTCATGACATTTTTATGAAACAGGTTTTAAAAAGTTTCCTGAATATATCCTTCTTGCATTCACTTGATTGATGTTTTATTGTGTTGCGATTTTTAAGAGGTAGGCAACGTTTCGCCGAAGGGTTTTAAACAATACAATACGGTGTACTCGCCGACTTGTCCCTGTTACGGCTGAAAATTAAGAAATAACGGTGTACAACTCAATAACAAAACCAACTGATACAACCATGTGTTTATTGTTTAAAACGTTTCGGCGAAACGTTGGCTACCTTTGGAGTCCATTAGTAAACAAATTGACGAAGATTCCACTGATAGATTACAAAAATTCCAATCCCCATTTGACAAAAACACAGTTGCTTCGAGATGAAGAATCAAAAATAATTGTTCCACTGAAATAGTACTTAATATCTATGAAAAAACTTGTAATTGATTTCCGATTTTTTTTATTTACTTGCGTCGTGTGTCTTGTTTTTGTGGGTTACGGATGTGCTCCGGCTCCGCAAACGGCTCCGCAAAATAAATCGCCCCAACATTTGATTTCGACAGCACCAAGTATTACAGAAATTTTATTCGATATTGGAATCGGTGATCGAATTGTCGGCGATTCGAGATTCACAAAATATCCGCCGGAAACAGAAAAAATTGAAAAAATCGGCGGTCTGTACGATGGTAATTGGGAAAGGATCGTCGAATTGAAGCCTGATTTGGTGTTGATTCTGGCGAGAAATGAAAATTTTCGTTTACAGTGTCAAGAGTTGGGAATCGAATCGCTGGCGGTTGACCACGAAAGTATGGAAGGGGTACTGGCATCCTATCATTTGATCGGTGAGCACTTCGAACCCGAAATCATGCAAGCAGCACAGGCTAGGAAAAAAGCATTGGAAGAAAAATTACATATTCTTCGATCAAAAGGAAAATCATTGCCGCCAGTTCGTGTTTTAATCTGCATTGACCGGATTCGCGGAAGCGGTCAACTGCAAAATCTCTACGTTGCAGGAACAAACCCTTATTTTCAAGACGCAATTCGTTGGGCAGGAGGAATCAATGTCGCCGAAACAACCAATCTGGCAGTTCCGGTTCTTTCCGTCGAAGGCGTGGTGGCGATGAATCCTGATGTGATTATCGATTTGATGATAGGTGCGAAAGTTAAGGCATCAGAAGGAGGAGTGGAAGTCGAGGAAGATGATTTGACCGGTGACTGGAAAACACTTGGCAACGAAGTCAACGCCGTGAAAATGGGAAAAATCTATGTCTTGACCGAAGACTACGCAACAATCCCCGGTCCGAGAACGCCCTTGTTCGTGGAAAAGTTATTGGAAATACTACATGGTCAATAGAACACACAATAAAGAGAACCTCCAAAAATTAATTTTAAACCACAGAGGACACAGAGGGCACAGAGAAAATGTTAACTTGAATCTTGAATCAAAACATAATTTAAACTTATTAAAATAAAAATGATGCATTTAAATCAAATTTTAATTTTTGTAATATATCAGCGGAATTTTTGTTTTTCGATTTTCACCCCGACAGGGGTGTGATTTTCATAACCGCAGGTCATCGACCTGCGGACTCGTACAACGAACATTCCTCTGTCTGAAAGACAGAATTTTAAAAATCGAATGT
>JAITBS010000555.1 GCA_031283515.1 Planctomycetaceae bacterium | reverse complement strand
AATCAAAATATGATACTTCATTTCCGAGACATTCAGGTTTCAGAAAACCAGAATGTTAGGACATTGTAATTGTTTCATTCAGTTTATCAATCCCACGAATGATCCCACGCATCGGCAAGTTCGGCAACTAATTTGCGTTGTGTTAATTCCGGGTAATCGATTAGTTTAATTACCTGATCATTTTCCTGAACACTAACAGCACAAACAGCGTGGTCAATTTCATCGGTGTTTTTTCGCAACGCTAAAATGACAACTGTTTGATCGTCTTTGAGCAATTGACAAAGTTCTTTTGGTGAAAGTTTCGCAATCTGGCAATCAATACCATGATAAGATTTTAAAGCATTTTGAAGATTTTCGAATGGTAAATACTTGTCCTGTTCCCAGCCGCAACGTTTCGCAATCTCGTCGAGTGTTGTTTCAACTCCAAGTGTTTGTAATGCAACATGACAGGCAATGGGACTACAAGCAGTTTTATATTGCTCATCTTCCAATGTTGGCAACCGTTGCGCAAAGACAACAATTGGCAACAGAAAAAAGAACATTATGTTTAATCGTAAATGTATCTAATTCGCGAATCACTCTGGAATATGTCTGCTCATCTGAAAATCCCTCTTGAATATAAAAAGGGAAATTCTAAAAACCTGCCTATAAAATTTCGCCCATAAAAAATGAGCGCAAATGACAATTTTATAGATAGGAAGCAAGGTTTTTAGAATTTCCCAATTTTGTTTGCGGATCGAAAAATGGCATCGTGAAAATGTCCCTTTGGGCAAGTGGGGCTTTACAGTAAAAGTAATAAGAGTAATATTGAATAGATTTTGAACCGTCGGAGATATTCGGTAATACCGATTTGTTTGGGTTATGTTTTTTTTATTGATTTTTTTCGGTAAACGTGTTGTTATTCCTTATTATTTTTTTTTGTATTACGACCAATATTCTATTGGGATGTTACCTTGCGATTTATCTTGGTTTCGGACCGCCGGACTGGAAAACCGCTTTGAATCAGGTTATTGATATTCCGCGTTTTCAGGCTTATTGGGATATTCTCCAAGCCCGTGTTTCGGTATTGCCTATTCTCCGAAAAAAACATTCCGCTTCAAAAGGAAACCCTCATTCCACTACCAACCAAATAACCGGAAATCTAAATCCACAACAAATCGGTAATACTGATAGCAGTTCCAATAATTCGGTTGCGGCAGCAAACAATGATATCGCTAATGACGATTTTATCTCTACTATTATCACCGATCAAACCGCTAAAACCTGGTTTATTCAGGAAGAACATATTGAGGTCGCCCTTATGAAACTCAATATTGCCATCAAGAAAAGCGGACAATTCGCTTCCGAACTTGATTGGCGTATCCGTTCCTTTCGCTCCGAAATCACCCTAGAAGATGTCAAACAATTTCTCAATGAATTAAGAGACGATTGCCGGAATTATCTGGAATCTCAGGCAAGTATTACCGAACAAATGAAAAATCGATTAGATGAATTTGGTGTTCTCAAAAATCTTGCAGAAGAAATCGACTATGCCAATATGGAACAGTCCGCCCAAATCGAAACAACCTTGAGTAATCTCGATCATTTTGAGCTGACCGATAACCCAAACGAAGGAACAACTCGTTTGATTAAAGAACTTGCCAACCTGCGTTTAGTACGCCATCGCTTACGGGATATGCAGGATCGTGCGTTTGTTCATATTATCTTTAACGAAAAACGCGAAGAAACAATTCCGCAACAACTTTTTATAGATGAATCTTTTGGAATGTACAACCGAATCGGACTCGAAGTAACTATCCGCGAATGGTGGCAACAAAAACGTCACGAAAAAGAACTGATTACTTTTGCCCTGCTCGATTTTGTCAAATTCGGAGAAGCTAATGAAGAACATGGTATTATGATATGCAATAAAATCATCAAATTTTTCGGCAGTATGTTAAAAGAACGATTCGAAGAACCGGATTTGGTTGGTATTTATTTTGGTAATTGTTTTTTAGTTGCCGCAATCAACACCAGCCCTAAAAAAACAATTGCTGAAATAGAACGAATCCGGCAATGGTGCGAAAAAACAACGTTTCGATATAACGACGGCAAAGAAAAAATGCGTTTACAATTAACGTGCGCTATTACGGAGTCTCTTGCCATGCAATCGGAAAACGATGTAATGACGGCATTGGAAAAAACGTTGACCGCCGCTAAAAAAGCCGGAAGAAATCACACTTTTTATTATGTTCCGGGACCGTTGGATAATCCGCCGGAAAAAATCGCAGCTCCCGATTTTGGTGAAGAAGGAACTGAAATCAATCTTACTTAATTACTTGTGGGAATCTCTAAAAATTAATTTTAACCACAGAGAACGCAGAGAAAATTTTAATTTGAATCAAAATATCATTAAATTTATTAAAGTAAAAATTAGGGATTTAAATCAAAATTTAATTTTTTAAAAATCTTCTCTCGGTGAACTCTGTGTCCTCTGTGGTTAATAAAAAAACGAGTTTTTAGAAGTTCCCTATTGTTTATTGTTTATTGTTTATTGTTTATTGTTTATTGTTTATTGTTTATTGTTTAAAACGTTTCGGCGAAACGTTGACTACCTTTGGAGTTCCACTGGAGTGAAAATCGAAAAATAATAATTCCGCTGATAGATTACAAATATAGTTACTTTTAAAAATATCCGCGAAAATCTGTGTAATTTGCGGACTAATTGAACTAAGTATTCGAGTTATTAGTTAATAAAATCGACAATTCTAGAAACACAGAACCCGCCGTAATACGGCGGGTTCAAAAAATATTTCCGTACCGAAAATCGGTTGTTTAGACAAACCATTTTGGTAACGCTACCTTTGTTGCTTTCGAATACAACGTGAAGTGATCCGAATTAGCACCTGGTGAAGCAGCTGTTCCATTATCGGTTGCACCGTAGTAAATATCAATCTGAATCTGGAGATTCAAACCTTTAACACTACTGAAATTCGTGTCGTTAATTTTAAGTGTGCTGAAAATATCTGTAAAGGTAGCAGTTCCGGTGAGGTCTGTAACTTTTTTGTCTGTTGCAGATGTTTTGGCGGCATCCACAGTTACTGCGGCATTGGTAACGTTTTCTGATCCGACCAATTTACCGGTTGCTTTGTCAATTTTGTTATCCACTGAAGCGATTAGTGTATAAACGTACAATGGATCACCGGCATTAGCAGGTTTCAAAGAACCAAGAACCTGTTTCGCAGAGGCTGCCATACCATCAACACGCTCCATCGAATTACCAACAAGTTTCATTCCCAAAGCGGCATTGCTATCCAATGTAAAACCGTTTTTGGCAATTGTTGCTTGAGGCATTGTTGCGGTTTTGATTTTCAGCTCTTTACTCGCAACAACTTTCTTCACATCACTCCAACCGCCGTTATATGCAACATCGGTCGTAACAACACGGAAAAAGTATTGTGAATTAGGAGCGAGTTTTCCTATCTGAATATCACCTTTGGCAGCCTCCGGATCGCCGGTATAATCAGTACCAAGCCAAACCTGAGCAGCATTCCAATCGGCTTTGCCTTTGGCATCAACAATATTGGTGTATTCAATGTAGTATGTATCTCCGGAACCGGCTCCTTTGGAAGGTGCGGAAACATTGATTTTAACAGAGTTAATCGTTGTACCTTTGGCATCTTTCAACACACCGCTGATAAAATCTGTTGCAATAATTGTCGCCGTTTTCCCTTTGGAAACCGTGCCGGGAATTAAACCAACTGTCTGAGCAGTTACAGTATATTTGGCTTTGGGCGTCAATGTCAATCCGTTAGTATTAAAATCAAATGTCGTTCCCGCAGCACTGCCTGTAATTGTTCCGGAGTAAAGAACCGATTTATTGGAATCAGTTACAGTTACGATATAGTTTGTCCCGTCTTTGGCTCCGTCCAATTTAAGTGTAACATTGGTTCCTGTATTGGAATTAGCAACCGGTGTGATATTGGTAATATCTTCGCTGACCGTTGGAGCTTTGGCAATCATAACACCTGCTTTCGTTCCTCCGGTACTTACACTCGCAGTTCCGGTAGTCTTCCAAGTCGTGGCATCTTGAGCTGTGGTGTAGGTAACAAGAGCCTCAACCTTGAAATCATACTTGGAGTTCCAACGGAGATTGCTAAACACCGCTTCATGAGTTCCCTTAGCAATGTATTGCACTTCCGAAAGTCCTGCAGAAGTACCGTTTTTAATCGTAGCAGTAACCAGATAACCGGTAACTTCATACTTGAAATCATTAGCCGCCGTTGGTGCCGAAGCAGCTGCAGTTCCCGAAAAATGATCCGATGCTTCTGTCCATTTAACAATACTCTTGTTCTTGGCAGTAGTATCAGCCGTTACCGTTACACCTTTAACATCTTTTGTTGCAGGATAAGCATTGGTGGTATCTGTCGCCGCTGCTTCTGCTGTAATATCAGCAGCTGCCGCAGAAATACTTGCTGTGTCCGAAATAGTTCCATCGGTACCAACTGCAAAAGCATAAATAAAATCACCTGATGCAGCTTTTAAGTTTACGGTCGTTGTTGCTGATTTCGGTACATAAAGTAAATTTATAAATACCACATTGGCTTTGTCAGGAGCACTCGTTCCTATTTTTGTTACTCCAACATAAAAACCGGCAGTTTTATTTGTGGTTTCCGTGCTATTGGCATTTAGTGTAACTGTTGTTCCGCCGGGAGTATTAGCAAGAGCTGCAGTCGTTGGTACTGACGGTTCCGCCGGTGCCACAATGCTTGCAGCAGCAATAGTACCCGTATTAACAAAAGTCGGTGTTGATTCAATACTATTTGTTGCCATTGCTGTTACGGCAATTTTGACACGTGTATTTTTAGCAAGAACGACATCACTGATATTTCCTGATCCGGCGTCAAAGGTATCACCTACTTTGAGTGTAAGTTCCGGTTTTGAACCTGGGTTTACTGTACAAGTTACCGTGTTGGTTCCTTCCGAAAGTGTTACTTTATAACCGCCGGTGTAATTCGCTGGTGGTTTCCATGTTATTTTGACACCGGCAGGTTTGGTGCCGCTTGCTTTGACGTAAGTCGCTTTGACATCAGTCGGAACGCCCACCGTTACATCAGCAGCATTACCCGTTGCTAACGTCTTAAATTCACCGGCAGTAACAACAGCATCCGTTTTATTTACGGCAGATGCTGTTTTATCTGCCGGATTGGTCAACGTCAAATCTGTTGTTACGGTAAATTTATAATCAGTGTCAGAAGATAATCCCGTAATGGTATATGACGTTTTTGTACCGGAATCAATCGTTCTGATAAAAACATCGCTGCTGTCAAAAATATTGATACTGTATTTTGCACCTTTGGACAGAGCAGCTTTCCAACCGTTATTGGGATCGCCTGACGTAACAAATTTTGTTGGTTTTCCCCAAGTAATTGTAACTTGATCTGTCGTAACTCCGCTTGATGTTCCAATGGAATCAGTTACCGCAACGGCATAAACAGGATTGGTTGCTGCCGCCAATGGTGTAACAATATCTCTGCCGGCAAAAGCGGCTGCTCTTGCAGTAGCAACACGAAGAGCGGCCGCATCTGTATAAGTATTGCCGGATGCTCCGGTATTGGATGGATCGGTAAAGTCACGAGATACCGTAGTATTGGCAGTTTGTACGAAATCCGGAACAGGATTATCGTCAATTCCTAACGGGTTAATACTCAACAATTCCCGATTTTCAAGGGATTCCATTCCCAAAATTCGTTTCGAAAGTTTACTCAGTTTCTTTTTCGAAAGTTTTTTTGTGTAAAAACTTGTTGACATGAAAAATTCTCCTTTTAGTTAATTGGAAAAATATATTTATAGTGGAGAGTGGAATTATAGATTCGTAGTGACGCAAGCGTAATTTTTATTACATTTCACTGTTACCTATTAACTATTGACTTTCCACTAAAAAACCGCCCCAACTAGGGGCATTGGAAACGTAAACATAAAATACAAACTTTATCGGATCATAGACACAGACTGTCAGTTGATAACATGACATGATTGTCCAGATAGTAACATAAATAAATTACTGTACACTATCACTCCATTAAAATTTATATACAAACCCTTCGAGACAGAAATCTGTCCTTTTTGGGGAAATTGTTTCAGACGGTTCGTGTAAATTCGTACTTTTATTGATTTATTCTATTATTCCGTATCGTTTTTACTTTTTCTCAGACACGTTCCGAAACCGGATGCAGAAATGGATTGATTGACTTGTTGCAGAGACGGGATAATTTCGTTCAAAAATTTTCCTGTTAAAGAACTTCTAAAAACCAGATTCTAACTTAAAATGTTAGTAAGTTCTTCATTTTCAATCACGTGATGTCAATATAATTGTAGCAATTTATATTGTTCTTGCTAATTTTCTAATTGCCTTTGTAATTGCCCTTGTCGGCTTATTTAAAGTATTTTGATTTTACACGATAGTATCTACAGTGTCAATAAAAAAAATCTTATAAAAACATAAAACAGTCCAAGTTTATTAACATTCCTCATATCTATACAACTTATAATGATTTTAACAATAAATCTAATATGAATAACAACGCCAACGATTCACATCTAATTTTCTTAAAATAAATACTCTGGGCTTTCAGAATTTACTATTGCCTAGAATCGCTGTTGTCTGTGAAAGGCTCAGAAAACAAAATGCAATATTTTTTTATGCAAATTGTCTATTATGAAGTGTAAATATTATGAATGTTTACTGAGTGCTGAATATATTACGATCTGAAAGCAAACAATGTTTACTTTTTTTGGAAAAATTTTTTCTGATGTTTACAAACAGGTGAATAGAGAGAGTTGATTTAGGTATTTTGGCTGGTGATTCTTTTTTTTTGAGATAATCAGCGGGATTATGAGTTGACGGTTTGCAATC
>JAITBS010000314.1 GCA_031283515.1 Planctomycetaceae bacterium | reverse complement strand
GCGAAAATCTGCGTAATTTGCGGACTAAAAATAGACAATTATCCGGCAAGTTGTTATCGAAATTGATAACTTTTATGAAAGATTACAAATTCTATTATTGTTGTTTATTGTTCAGATTTTTATTGAAATATTTTGCGTGCTATGTTTGATTTGGAGAAGATAAATTTTCCTGAAGGTTCATGAGGAATGAAGTCAACATATTCGTAATCAATAGTAATTCCTTTACCGAGATAGAGTTCGGTTTGCTCTTGGAGAAAGTCAAGGTCTTGCTGTTGAAGAGGTTTATGTTGACCGCAACCGACTCGATACAAAATTTTTCCGTAATCTTCCTGAATAATTTGAATTTGACCGAAAGAAGGGCGTTTTGAAACGATAAAGGTTGCCAAAGCGACACCGGAACAAAGCCGGTTGTCCATCCCGACAATAAAATCCGTAACACGTCCGGCAACATTATTGATTCTTGGCAATGACCGACCACACGAACAGGTTCCGGTAACCCACGACGCAGTATCGCCAAGTCTGTAACGAATCATCGGCATCGCTTCATTCAGTAAGTCAGTTACAATAATTTCGCCGGTTTCATCGGTTTCGGTATGACGTGAACCGCGAATCAGTTCAATATAAAGCCCTTCTGCCATAAGATGCATTCCGCTATGCTGTTCGCATTCACTGGCAATAACCGAAAATTCTCGGCAACCAAGACGATTGAACACCGAAGCTCCGAATGTTTCTTCAATTAACTTCCGATCCTCTAAAGTAAGCACTTCCGCTGAAGTAATAATTCCTTGAGGTTGATAAGCGGAAACATTTTGTTGTTTCAGAAAAGCAGCGAAAAGAGCCAAAGCATTAGCATAAGCCAAAATAACCGGCGGTCGATAACGTTTTAATTGTTTGTTAAATTCGAGCATTAATTCCGGTGTCATCTGAATGGAATTGAGTTGGAGTGTTTTGGGAAAAATCAGTGACTTGATTTTTTGTTTCCAACTGGGAGTCGGCATATCCCGTGCTGCTCCCCAAATCGACGCAAACCGTTGTCCAACTTCATAACCTGCCCAACGGTCATGTCGTAACATTGCGGCTTGCCTTGCCCATTTTCGTTCGATACTGTAATAATAATTAACCGGCGTACCGGTAGAGCCGCCGGTTTTGTCAAAAATCAAACGGTTTTTCGGAAACTCAGGATTGAGCATTGTTTGGAGATTTGCCTGCACATCACGCTTTTCCAATATCGGTACAGAAAGCATATCCGTATCTGTTTTAATATCGCTCGGAATCAGTCCCGCACGATCAAACACCAATTTATAATACGGAATCCGACGATATGCCGTGTCAAGAATGTTACGTAAACGTTGCCGAACAAGTTCCCGAAGTTCATCCGGCGAAAGGAATTGAGTTCGTTCAAATTCCTTTAAGTATTGTACCTCCGCATAATCACCGCTCCGCCAAAGATCAAGCGGATTCAAAATCTGCTTAACAAATTGTTGATAAAACGACATAAAATCAATAAAGGAAAAAAAAGTATTTTATTCTTGTTCAAATAAATAAACCCAAAGAATCAGCAATATTTCAGTGAAATTTTTGTCAATATCCGATTTAATTTGTTTGTAACTATTCCGTCACATTTTTCATTTTTCTTCGTCATCTTGAAAGGGCACAATTTTCGTAACCACAAGTCGCCGGACTCTTAAAGATTCGCCATAAATCTTTGTATTATAATGACTTAAAAAAATATAAGCGGCTATTCATTGCCGGTTTCACGCCTCAAAACGGCATTGTTCATCAGGTTCGGGAATTGATGTTAAAGTGCTGATTATAAATAGGTTGTGAACCATCACGACGCAAAAGTCTATTTGGTATTTTACCTAAAGTAGTGGTGTTTGCAAGAATTCTTGATGATTTTTTATCTATCCTTCTTGCATTCACTTGATTGATGTTTTATTCTGTTACGATTTATTTAAGAGGTAGGAAACGTTTCGCCGAAACGTTTTAAACAATACGGCGTACTCGCTGACTTGAACCGGTGACGGCTAAAAATTAAAAAAACAAATTTTAAAGTGTGAAAAATATATCTTTTAATTTTCTTGCCACTTTTTCCGTTTCATGTAAAATGGAACTCGCTGGAAAATCAAGACCATTAGAATTATTTAACCGATCTTGCGTTTTTTTAATTGCTTCAAGTGTTATTGCGTACCCTGTTACAGCATCTCCAAAATTTTTCATCGAAGTGGGTGCTTTTTCTACAGCATTTGATATATTATCAATAGATTGAATGGTATCAGACGTACCACTCAACAAGCCGCCCAAATCTGCCGATATTTTTATTGCTAATTTTGCTATCGTTGCCATTTTTTATGAAGGAACTGAAAAATGAAAAAAAATAAAAAATACTACCGTCCTAAAAAAATCTACACACCGCCAAGACATTTCACTCCAAAGGAACTCTGGGACTACTATAAAAAAGAACCTGTAGAGTTATTTTTTTTGATTCTAGCATTCATTTTGATTCCTTTGATAATATTGTTATGGAACGGAAATGTTCCACAATATTGTGGACTCGGCTGGTGGAAAATATAGCTATCGTTGCCATTTTTTATGAAGGAACTGAAAAATGAAAAAAAATAAAAAATACTACCGTCCTAAAAAAATCTACACACCGCCAAGATATTTCACTCCAAAGGAATTTTGGGACTATTATAGAAAAAGACCATTGGAGGTATTTTTTTTGATTCTAGCACTCATTTTGATTCCTTTGGCAATACTGTCTTGGAACGGAAATATTCCACTATATCGCGGACTTGGATGGTGGATCGTTAGGTAACGTTGCCATTTTTATGAAAGGAACTGAAAAATGAAAAAAAATAAAAAATACTACAAAAAAAACAGTTATTTGCAAAATAAATTAGATTATAAAAAACAAAGCCTTATGACACCAAAAGAGGCTTATGATTACTATGTCAAGGAACATCCTTTCTTGCTGATATGTATATTTTTTATTATGGTTCTCACTGTCTTAACAATAATAGTTTGGGACGGAACAATTCCAGTAAAAATTGGCACTTTAATTTTTTTGAAATAATTACCGTTACTACCTGCGTTTGTTATATTTCCTTAATAAAGCCCTAACATTTTCTACTTCCTTGTTTTCCGGTTCTTGTTCTATAATTATCTTGAACCGGATCAAACATTCTTCGTAATATATAAAATTTAATTGTCGTTGCAAAAAAAAAAACACATTTGCTGCCAACTCGCCGATACTTCATTGCACCGGCTTTGGCTGATACTTGGCAATAATTACTAAAAATCTGCGGATTAAAAATAGACAATTACATTTTGAAATATCCTTCACGTAATCAGAAGTTTTTTCGTAACTCGCTTTGTCATTCTTGTTCCGCAGATTCAAAAGAAGTATTTTCAAGAAATTCGACGATTCGGCGATTCTCACGAAATGAAACCGCAACATCAGGATGAGCAAAAATTCGCACCCGTTTGGTATAATCGTCAAACTGCTCCCGCGCCATTGATCGAACAACCGGCGAAACATCTTCCAACGCCCGATAACAATGCTCTTTCGGATAAAAAACATCTATCTTGATCTCAATCTCCTTCTCCATAGGCGGCGCATCAATCAAAACCGCAAACGGCGTTTTAGTACCCGAAATCATCGCCGATAATCGATTCGATAATTCACAAAGTTGACGGTAAGGTTTGCCGGCTAATTTCCGATAAATTTTCGGTTGTTCCAGAATACTAAACTGAGCAACACGTTTATACAATCGCCTTGTTCCAAAAAGTCCTTCCGCAAGTGATCGAATCGGCAATCGCTGTGACGATTCCATAAAAAAACGAATGACCTCATCTTCCGTACTCCTAAAAATAGAAAGTAACTCCATTCGTCCTTCTTGATAAAGTTCATAGAAAAGCCGTTGGAACATGGAAGCAGCTGACCGAACTGCATGATGCCAATAAACTTCACTAAACATAATATACCGTGCAAAAATCATTAATTCCGCCGCCGTTTTTCCCTTTTCAGTAATCGCCATACCGCTTCCTAATTCGTTAACACAAAGACTGCCGATAAGACGACCTTGATCAAAATTCCGACCATAAGGAACTCCCGTATGTAAACTGTCACGGAAAAGATAGTCCATCTTGTCTATGTCAATCGGACCGGACAAAATACTGGATAATAAACCAGTTACAGAATTATTGTCCGAATGATTACCGATCAATAATTCAATAACAGATTCCGGTTCGATATTCCAATCGTTTCGCAATAATTCCGCCAACTCACTATGCCGAAGAATTTCCGCCGCTAAAACTTCATGACGCGGTAAGCCCTTGATTCGAATATCCTCAATCAGATGACAAAAAGGCCAATGCCCAATATCATGAAGCAACGCAGTTATCATCAGAAGTTCCGCATCTTGTTTTGAAACAGTTGATGTAAAATGCGAAATATGTGCTAATCGTTTCAAAAACAATAATGATAAACGATAAACTCCTAAAGAATGCTCAAACCGAGTATGCCTTGCCGCCGGATACACCAATGATACAAGACCGACCTGAGTCATTTTCGCAAGCCTTCGAAAAGACTCCGTGTCCATGATACGACGCACACGACCTGTCAACGGAACATCTAACTCCGGCGGAATCCGAACAGAACCAACATGAGAATCAAGACCAACAATTTCAGGAAGTGTCAACAAGGAAATAAATTGAGTTAATAGTTAATAGTGTGAGTTAGATTATAAATCGAACAAATTGAATCGGTTAATCG
>JAITBS010000247.1 GCA_031283515.1 Planctomycetaceae bacterium | reverse complement strand
AGTATCAACATTGATAGTGTCGGGAAAAAAACGAACGGATCCGTCTCCCAATGCCGCATTGACTCCGCCGGGGTGAAAACTCCGCGCCGTCATAATCGTAACATAGTTTGTTAAGGTTGGCGTAATAGGATGTTTGGGATTATGCATTGTTCCGCCGCCGGGATAAGTTACGTTTGAAAACTGAACGTTATCCGCTATTCTTGTATTTGGTGAACGGTAAGTTGTGAACTGTCCGCCTTCTCCCCACCAAATTAATCCGCGAAGATCAATAGTTCCCGCACCTTGTGCGGAAGGACTTCGTTCACCTTGTACTGTTTCAGAAATTGCAATCGTATTGGAGAGTCCGTCGGTTACTTCCGCAAGAGAGACCCATTTATAACCGGGTGCCCATGTCGTTCCACTGCCGATGCGGCATCCTCCCCAAAACATAGCACCGTAAACTTGAGTAACATCTTCATAAATTGCCCAACCGCGACCTTGCATAGAAGTGGTAGATGTTCCAGGATCGTTTGGCTGGTATATTGCCGCATTTCCCATGCAAACCACCAAATTATGATGCATGTAATTACTGTAAGTCGATTTTCGATCTCCGTCGGAAGGACAAGTGTAAACGGGAATGCGAAGATAGGAAAGTAAAGTCTGATTTCCTTTTTCAAAACCGGCATCGACATCATTATTGTTGTAGGCTCGGCGAAAATTGTAAGAAGAGTACAAGGCTCCTTGTTCAATGAAGGGCAAAACATACATTGCCCAAGTTCCCATCGTATCTCGGTCTGCTCCTAGCGGAAACGCTTGGTGCGTGTCGTGATAGTTTTGAAATGCCAGCGAAACATTTTTCATGTTGCTTTGGCAATTCATTCGAGCGGCGGCTTCACGAGCTGCTTGAATAGCAGGTAACAGAAGAGCAATTAACACGCCGATAATCGCAATCACCACAAGAAGTTCGACCAACGTAAAACCGAACGGTGAAGAGCAAAGAAGTCGTAAGAAGTTTACATGAAAGCGTTTAGAATAAGAATACGCTTCGTTCTCTGTTCTTAACTCTCTACTACATAGTGCCCCCCCCCCCCTGCTTTTCCTGTCTTGCCCATTTTAACATTGGATTTTTCACCAAATTTTCATGGACATTTTTCGCCGAGTTTCTCACAAAGTTTCTCATTGTCATGTTCCTTATTTACAGGGTTTTTTCGAAATAACTGCGATTCGCTTACCGCAAACAATAGGGCAAAAAAACGTATCGCCTTTTCAATTATCCTCAGATGATACACTAAACTAATCAAGATGTCAACCAGACTTTTTCTGTCTCATGAAAATTTTGTAATATTTCCGCGTAATTTGTGTGGGTTATTACGTCTCAAATTCCAAAATAAGCAGTTTTTTTCGTTCCCGCTTTTTTATTATTGGATTATGCCCCAACAATTTTGGCAATATTTTCACGGTTGACTGGTGAGATAACACCGTGTTCTGTAATAATACCGGTAATAAATTCTGCCGGTGTAACATCGAATGCCGGATTGTAAACATGCACACCTTGCGGAGCAGTTCGTTTGCCGAAACCACAACAAATTTCTTCCGAGTCACGCTCTTCAATCGGAATACCATTGCCATCGGTAAGTGTTAAATCAAAAGTGGAAACCGGCGCCGCAACATAAAATGGAATCTTGTGTGTTTTGGCTGAAATAGCAACACTGTAAGTTCCAATTTTGTTTGCTGTATCACCATTGGCGGCAATTCGGTCAGCACCAACAACCACCCCATTGATTTTACCTTGTTTCATTACCATCGCCGCCATCGAATCACAAATAAGTGTTACATCAATACCGCGTTGCATCAGTTCCCATGCGGTAAGACGTGATCCTTGAAGCAATGGGCGTGTTTCATCTGCATAAACCTTAACCGTTTTACCCATTTCAGTTGCCGCAAAAAAAACCGCTAACGCCGTACCATAATCCGCCGTAGCAAGACCTCCGGCATTGCAATGCGTTAGGAATGTATCGCCGTCCCGTAACAACTCCTGACCAAACTTGCCAATTGACCGACAAATCCGGCGATCTTCCTCATGAATTGCTTTGGCTTCAGAAAAAAGATCTTCATTGATTTCCGCAACATCTTTCAAATCATATAACGATTCAGCTTTTGCCTTCATTCGGTTCAATGCCCAAAAAAGATTAACCGCCGTAGGACGGCTCGACGCTAAATAATCAACCACTTCATTAAGCCGCGTTTGGAACGTAACAAGATCAACATTCGACGGAAGTGTTTGTAAACCAATGCAAACACCATAAGCAGCCGCAATCCCAATTGCCGGAGCTCCACGAACTCGAAGTTTTTTGATCGCTTCCCAAACAGTTTCCGTATGACGACAATCAATCTCACACAACTCCGCCGGTAACAAGGTTTGATCAATCATTCGCAACCAACCGTGTTGATCACCAATCCAAGACAATGTTTCAATATTTTGGTAAGCCATAGTTTTGTGGTCTATAATTTATGGTTTGTAATTTGTGGTTTGTAATACGTAATCGCAACTAATTTGTGTTCCTTTAATGGGATTGTGAATGGTTCGTATGATTGACGGTACTTTTAGTAACAGATTGAATTTCAGCGGTATAAATAGCATTTTGGGCTGCTTCCGGGTCTTCAAAATTGAGGAGTGTTTTATCTTGCCCGTCAAACAGTTCTGCCGCAGCACCGGAAATACGCCATCCTTCTTCGTTTTTGTCAACAATCCAAACGATTTCCGCAGTTTCTTTTTCACCTTTTTCGTTCGAATCAGTTAAGGTCGTGTGGACATAAACACAGTTTTCACCATGCGGAATGATTTGATCAATGGTAAAAGATGCCGTGTGAGAAGTTTGTGGAGTAAAGGAAATCCCCAATTCCTTGCTTTTTTGTCGTGCGAGAGGAGTCAAAAGTGTACGAATTGTTCGGCTTTCACCATGAAGTATTGCGGTCATAAATCTTGATACAATCTCTGATGCGGTAGATGTTTCCGGTAAATCAGTATCCGATGTTGTTATTGCAAAGGCCGCCGTTGGAAGTGCCGCAACCGGTTGTGAAGGCAAAACAGGTTCTCCACCGCAACCACCCAAGAATAAAGAAATTCCAACTACACCTATTCCCAAAATTTGTTGCCGCATGAATATTACCCTTTTTGATTTATTGTTGAATGAAATATATGGTCGCCTGTAGTCCGCTGATTACGCTGATTTTCGCAGAAAAAAACTGCGTCTCTCTGTGTAATCATCGGACAAAAATAAATAGTTACGTTAAGGTTCGGCAATGGAGTGGAGTCCGCTGAAAAGTAGTTGAAAAACATCGTCGATTCGTTCCTGAAAACACCAAATGCCCGCTCCAAGTGAAAGTGCCATGACTGCAAACATGATTACGCTGTTAATACCGAATCCGACGGACATTAAATTCAATTGCGGCAATGTTTTACCCAAAAGTCCCATCACAAGCATGGCAACCAATACCGCAACCATAACCGGTGCAGCAATACGAATCGATAAATTAAAACTGAGTCCTAATATCGTAACCAATGAATAAGTAATTGTTGGTTGAAATGCGGCTTCACCCGGCGGCAAGGTTTGGAAAGTGTCCAAGAGTGATGTGATCAAAACGTGTAAACCGCCAACAGCAGCAAAAACAGTGATTGCCAAATATTGGAACATTCGCGACAATAATGGAGTTTGATCGCCGGAAATCGGATCAAAAATTTGTGAGGCAGTCAAACCGCCGATTTGACCGATTAGTTCGCCAGCCATGGAAGCACCTGTAAAAAACAGATTCAATCCAAGTCCCAATGAAAGTCCGATTCCAAGTTCCGCCGCAATTAAAATCGCATAAGCAGTTAGATTTTTTGGTTCGGCGATTGTTACAAACCATTGGGACGGCATGATTAACAACGTCAGCGTAAAAACAAACAACGCACGAACCTGAACCGGAATCTCCGAACCGCCAATCACCGGTGACATGATAACAATCCCGCTTATTCGGGTTAGAACAAGTGTGAAAATCAAAACCCGTGAAGTGTCGATATATTGATACCAATCCATTTATTTTGTGTAGTGAAAAATAATCGTATCTATTCAGTAGGCAGGCGAATTGTTTGAATCTTTTCGAATCATAACAAATCAAAAGAATAAGGTAAAGGGCAATTTTAGTTAATAGTTATGAGTGAATAGTGAACAGTGCCGCAAGCGGAGTAATACCGTTTCGGTAGTGATCCGCTTGCGGCACTATTCACTATCAACTTTATATTACAACAGTCATCTCTTTCGTTTGCTCCAACGGTAACATTTTGTTGAACTTGTTGAACTTGTTGAACTTATTGAACTTATTGAACTTATTGAACTTATTGGACAATTGAACAATTGAACAATTGTCCAAAATTTGGTATTGGGCGGTGTTTCCTTTGCCCCCTATGGAAATTACAGATAATTCAGAGTAGAATATCCTCAGATTAACACGATGTTGAACAATTCTGAAACTGTGATGTTTTCCTGTGTTGTTGTTTCGAATGAACCAAAAGAGCAAAAAAATCTGTGTATTTCTTCCGAACTGGCTTGGTGATGCCGTGATGGCAACACCGGCAATTCGTTGTTTGTACGAACAACTCAGCAGTACCGCCGTTTTAACAGCATTGGGACGTCCTCACATTCTGGAACTTTTTGATGGGAATCCTTGGTTCGAACACTCCATTCCCTTCCAACTTAAAAACGCCCCGCCCGAACAATCCCAATACCATATCATTCGTCGCCTCAAACGTGAACATTTTGATATCGCTCTCTTATTGCCCAACTCTTTTCGTTCCGCACTCATCGCCTGGTTCGGCAATATCTCGCAACGTATCGGTTACGCTCAATGGGGACGAAGTTTGTTTTTGTCCTCGTCTGTTAAAATTCCTGCTCACGATATTCCCTTAGTTGATTACTATTTAAACCTCGTCAATGCCATAACAGGTGAAAATACTCCAAACAATCACACAATCCGGTATCGTCTGGAACTTTACACCACACCGGAAGAAGAAAAACTAGGAGATGATATTTGGAATAACCTTGGTCTTCGTTCACCGGAAAAAGTGTTGATTCTGAATGTCGGTTCGGCAAACAGTATTGCCAGAAATTGGTCACAAGATTATACAATTGAATTATCGCAACTGGTTGCCGATCAACTGGATTTCGATGTCCTGATTAACTGCGGTCCCGATGAAACCAAAACCGCAAGAGAAATTGTTACTCTTGCAAAACGAAAACGTGTTTTTTCACTGGCGGATCAACCCCTCAATATTCATACCGGAAAAATCTGTCTCAAACGTGCAAGATTAACCGTATCAACTGACAGCGGTCCGCTTCATATTGCTTCCGCATTCGGTAAACCAACTCTTGTTTTACTCGGTCCCACCAGCAAAACCTATATCGCCAATCCCGATATTAACCGGTATGTCGTAACACAACATCTTCCTTGTTCCCCTTGTTACGCGAAAAAAAAATGCCCCCAAAAACATCACCGGTGCATGAAAGAACTCACTCCGCAACTTGTCTTTGAAAAAATTCAATTAGCCGTCAATCAATAATTGTTTCCGTAAAATTTTCCGTTATTGGAATTTTTTTCATTGCCAACCCTACTCAACCCTAAATAAAAGATAATCAAAAATTATGCAAGACTTATTTATTCAATGGCTGGACGAACGTACCGGAATCCCAACTCTTTACAATAAAATACGGAATTGGACGATTCCGGCGGGATGTTGTTGCCGTTTTCTGCCGGCAATGATTCTTTTTGCTTTTGTGTTACAGGCAATAACGGGAGTTTTACTTTGGGCGTATTATAGCCCAAGTGCCCAGTCCGCATGGGAGAGTCTGTTTTTCATGCAATTTGTTCTTCCTGGCGGTTGGATGATTCGGGGAATTCACCATTTTTCGGCACAACTGTTGACCGTTCTTCTTGGTTTGTATTTACTCGGACTCGTTTTTAGCGGTAAATATCGTTCACCAAAAGAGTTTGTCTTTTGGTCGGCGTTTATACTTTTTCTTTTTTCGCTTGCTTCGTCGTTAACCGGCGACTTACTGAGTTGGACACTTTCCGGCTTTTCGGCAACTTTAGTACGAGTTCGGTTTCTTCAGATGATTCCGTTCATCGGTGAACCGTTATTCCGTATTGTCTGCGGTGGTACGGAATTTGGAACCTTAACAATTCCACGATTTCTTGTTCTCCATATTTTGGTTTTTGGCGGCGGATTTTTTGTTGTGATGATTCTTTGGCGTTTTTTCGATCACCGTTCCGCTTCCATCGTCAGTCAATACGATTGTCAATCCAATACCAAAACTTCAATAAATAATTCCAATCGTTGTTGGGTTCCATTTTGGTCAAGTGAAGTGTTGAAATGTTCACTTGCGTGGCTTTTGGTTATGGCGGTGGTGTTGATACTGGTATATCGTCAACCGATTTTGCACGCAATACGTCCCGATTTATTTTCTGTACACCAAAATTTACCGCGTGAGGCTTCGCTTGGAGTTCATCTGGGCGCACCCGCTGATCCGGCAAGTTTTTACGACGCTGCCAGACCGGAATGGTCTTTCCGTGCACTGTATCATTTTTGTAATCTTAAATGGAAAACGGAAAACGGCGAAATAGATGTTTTTCCGGGAGAACGAAAATATATTCCGATTTTTGTTGTTACGAGTTGTCTCCTGTTTTATGTTGTTTTGATTCCGGTAATTGGACGTTTGAAAATTGGTCATTATTTCAATGTACTTATGGTTCTTTCCCTATTCCTTTCGGTGTGTTATCTGACTTATGCGTCTTACCGTCACGATTATTTGGATCCGGCAATGGAGAGTTTCCGGCAAGACGAGGCAAAAGCAGAACAGATTGCCGAACGAGCGGTGGAATTGTGTTTGGCTCCCGACGGTATTCCGCCGACAGGTTCATTGACATTGCTTCAACGTGATCCCATGCTCCAAGGACCGATACTGTATGCCCAACATTGTGCTGTTTGTCATCCTTTCAAACCGTTTGAGGATGAACAAGAACATCCTGATTTCAAACCGATTCCGTGTGAAACACCTAAAGCTCCCAACCTTTATCAACCCATTCGCAAAAAATGGATTGAAGGTTTTTTCGATGCCAAACGAATCCGAAGTGACGATTATTTCGGTAAAACAAAATTTGCATCGGGAGCAATGGTTGGTTATGTTCGTGGCGAACTCAAAGACATTTTATCAGAAGACGAAGACGAAAACGGAAAATTATTGGATCAATTAATTGACGTATTGTATTCGGATGCTCAACGGGAACGGTTGCGTGTGGAAACACCAAACGGTGTTGAGGGATTAACGGAAGAGCAGTTGGAATTATTTGCAACGTTTAATTGTGGTCAATGCCATAAACTTTACGCACAAACAGAAAAACCGGTAATTCAAGGACCGGATATGCGAGGTTACATGTCGCGTGACTGGATGGTTGGAATTATTGCGGATCCGGTTTCGACACGGTTTTACGGTCCGGCAATTGGTAAAGACAAAGGAAATGATGAGATGCCATCGTTCCATCTTTCACCGGAAGAAGCAGTTTTGAGTCGGCAAGAAATTGAAACTCTTGTTGATTGGCTTCGTGAAAAATGGTATCGTTTCCGTGTCAGTTCCTCAGACGCCGCCAACTCTAAACAACAACCATAAATTATCTCAATCCGGTTACAAATTGATCTTTTGTAATATTCAGCAGAATTTTTGTTTGAGTCGTTCATAGAACACCAATATTGAAGCAACACCGACCAACTGATCATGCTCCAAGGACCACTGGAGGATTGGTAACTCCCGTCTTGCTGATCGTTGACAGGTTTCCCTTCTTTAATCAGTTCATTTCCTGGAATGAGACATCCCGGTGTCATTGCGTTGTAAGTATCATGGTAAGTGTGCAGGGCAATTCCCATTTGCTTGAGATTGTTACTACACTGCATACGTCTTGCGGTTTCTCGCGCGGCTTGGACGGCTGGTAACAGTAATGCAATTAACACACCAATAATCGCAATCACTACAAGTAATTCGACCTCCAAGCCGGAACTCTTCATCAACTTTAATTTGACTAATTAACTTTTGTAGTCCACAGATTACACAGATTATTTTTTTGAAAAATACGAAACAGACAAAATAACTAAATAAACAAAATAGAGGTTAAACAAAATTGTTCCTTTATTTTGTTATTTTGGTTGTTTCGTATTCTTAAAAAATTCCGAGATATTCCGCGTTCCATTTTTTTGTCCGCAAGCCGGTTAGATACTTTACATAAATTACTTATTAGGCTATGCTATAATCAAATTTGAACAACAATAACAACAATATAACACGGTGTCATATTGCGTTACAATTTAATCAGGTTCCTAATCTGGAGAAATAAAAATGAAAACAAAAATCAGAACTCTCAACCGTTTTGTAACAATCTTGCTTTTGTCAATGTTGGCGATGTTATTAACATTAACATTTTGCACAACAATAATTGCCGATGAACCGCCGTTGTACGAACTTGTTTGGGATACGCCAAGTAAGAATGTCCACGAAACAGTACCGCTTGGGAATGGCGAAGTTGCCGTCAATGCATGGATCGACAAAACAGGAAATTTACGGTTTTACATTGCCCGAATCGATTCCATTGACGAAAACGGACAATTATTAAAAATCGGTGCCTTGAAAATCAGTCCGCAAAATTCTATTTCAACTCAAACCGCTTTCAAACAAACTCTTGATGTAAAACACAGTATTCTTGAAACGGTTTACGGCGATGTTTCTTACAAACTCTGGATAGACGCAAACCAAAACATTATTGTCGCTGAAATCACCACGAAAACACCGCAAATTGTTACAGCCTATAACGACGGCTGGCGGAATAAACAAACAAAACGTAATCAATATGAATGCAGTGATCTCTATAATGTTTGTCCTTATGAGAATAAATCGTTTCGAGAAGTGTTCAGAGAACATTTTGACAATCTTGAAACAATTATTGAGCCGGACACAATTTTGAATTTGCCGGATGTTATCGGCTGGTATCACCGTAACATTCACAGTAAACCCTATCAGCTAACAGCAGAAGTACAAGGAACAGACGATTTCCCACGTCAAGACCCATTGCTTCATCGTACTTTCGGCGCAATTGTCCAAACAGAACATGGAAAAAAAATTGACAATAAAACATTGCAATCGCCGGAAGGAACAATACATCGTTTTGAAATTGCCGTTCACACCAAACATCCGGCAACTGAAACAGAATGGTTACACGAAACAGAACAAATTCTTAACAACACACAAAAAATTTCGTTGCAAGATCGTTTTGCCAAACATGAAAAATGGTGGAACAATTTTTGGAACCGCAGTTGGATTCATTTTACCAAAAGCGAAAAAAACGAAACCAATATTGCCCAACCGTCCTCAACATCAAATGATCCGATTCCGAAAAACGAATATCGTGTTGTTTTTGGAAAAGATCAGCACGGCGGAAGTCAGTTTCTGGGAACGTTGCAAAATTGTTCCGCCAAAAAAGGTGTCCTTTCAAATGAACAGATTCAACAACTCGTCAACAATTCACTTGCCAATGATAAATCAACATCAACATTTTTTGCAGATAATGAATATCCCGATGGTTTAACTGTTACGGCGAGGATCAATCCGTCGAAATTGGGTAATTATCAACGTATTGCCGATAAGATAACGCCAGGTAAAACGGATGGTTTTTTGGTTGATATTACGCCCGACGGCAAGTTGCGGGTAATTGTTGGTTCTCAACAAATTACAACACCGACATCAGTGATTACGGCAAACCGTTTGACATTTGTTACAGTAACTGTTTCATCAAATGCCGATATAAAAATATTTGTGGACGGTAATTTGGTAAATGCTTCATCGTCTCAATCAGACAAAACTTTTGACGGACTTTCCGACCAATTCATCTTGTCGCGGGCATATATGTTACAACGTTATGTTTCGGCATGTGCCGGTCGCGGAAAATTGGCAATCAAGTTTAACGGTTCGATTTTTACTGTTCCGGCGCAAGGGAAAGAAGGTGATGCGGATTATCGACGTTGGGGACCCGGTTACTGGTGGCAAAATACGCGGTTGCCGTATTTTTCAATGCCTGCCGCCGGAGATTTTGAAATGATGCAACCGCTCTTCAATCAATATTTCGAAATTCTACCGCTTTGCAAAAAACGTGTCAAAAAATATTTCGGACATGATGGGGCGTATTATCCGGAATGTATCTATTTTTGGGGCGACGTATTTCTCGAAACTTACGGCTGGGAAACATGGAAAGAGCGAAAAGATAAATTACAAAAAAGCGGCTATCATAAATACGAATGGGTTGGCGGTCTCGAAATTGCGCACATGATGCTTGAATACTATGAATACACCGAAGATATCAATTTTTTGTATAAAAAAGCAATTCCGCTCACAATCGAAATCTTAACGTTCTTCAACGAACATTATAAAACTAACACAAATGGTAAATTATTTATGAGTCCGGCTCAAGCATTGGAAACATGGTGGGATTGTGATAATCCAACACCGGAGTTAGCGGGAATTTATGGAGTGATTGAGCAATTGGAACGGTTGCCGGATCACTTGTTGACTGCAGAAACGAAACAATTTGTGTCAGAGTTGAAACAAAAATTGCCGGAACTTCCATTGACCCAATCACCCGACAACAAAATAAAACTCGCTCCTGCACAACGTTTTAAGCAAAAAAATAATATAGAAATTCCTGAACTTTATGCAGTTTTCCCGTTTCGTTTAATTTCGTATGAGAAGCCGAATGTTGAGTGGGGAATTGAGGCGTACAAACATAGGTCTGATCGTGGTTCGTTTGGTTGGCGGCAGGATGATCTTTTTGCGTCTTACCTCCGGTTGACGAATGAAGCGGTGAATAATCTTGTGATGCGGGCAAAGAATAAACATAAAGAATCACGTTTTCCGGTTTTTTGGGGACCAAATTACGATTGGATTCCTGATCAAGATCACGGCGGCGTTTTAACAAAAGGTGTCCAAAGTCTTGTCATGCAATGCGATGGCAAACGGATTGATCTTTTTCCGACATTGCCGACAGGTTGGGATTGCGAGTTCAAATTGAACGCACCGCACAAAACTACCATAGAAGGTCAACTCAAAAACGGAAAATTAGTCAACTTAAAAGTAACCCCAAAAGAACGTGAAAAAGATATTCACATTTTGACACCGTACTCTCGTTAGAATTTTGGTAATATCAAAATAATGCACTCATTACGCTTTAAAATTCAAAAATTCCACTGAATAGTTACCAAAAAATAAGACTTGTCCCTAATTTCTATTTCCCCTGATTGGCTGATTACCCTGCATTATCTTAAAATCAATTGCTCACAAAATTATCGGTTTACTTGAAAACACCGATATTCTTATTTATAATGATCTTCAAAACTTTTCAAGAAAACCGAATAAAAACTCGGAATGATAAACATTGAGAGAAGGATTTTATGCCTAAAAAAACACCAACAAAACAATCAACCTTGCTTCAACCGCTTAATCTCGAATCACTTGACGAGTTCAAGAAAAAGTATCAACATGATGCTTTTTGTAAAGAGAAGTTGAAAGATGTTCAAACGGCTCAGAAGTTTCTGCGGTATTTTCTCAAGGCAGAAATTCAAAAGTTGCTTGATCTTGATCGTTTGCAAATTGATCCGGAATCTTTGGTTGATAAGCACCTCAAACGGTCGTATCTTGACATTATTTATCGGATTCCATTTAAGAAAGGTGATGGAACACTTGTTGTTCTTATTCTGATAGAATTAAAAACAAGTAATGAACATTGGACGATTTTTCAAATTGCCGGATATGTGATTCGTCTTTGGGAACGAGAATGGAAGGCAGCGAAAAAGGCTGGGCGTCTTAGTGCATTTTTGTTTCCAATCATTATTCCGATTATTTTTCATTATGGAGAAGGTCAATTTACCGCTCCAGTTGAATTACTCAAGTTGGTTCATTCAGTTCCTGAATTGAAACCATACACGTTAAACATGAAAGCGTTGCTGTTTGACGCTTCAACTCTTGCTCAAGAAAATTTTCCGCAAGACCTCGAACTGAATATTCTTTTTACGGTGTTACAGATGGTTTTTAGCCCCAATGTTGCCGACCATCTCATGGAAATATACCGTAAATTGGAACCAACCTT
>JAITBS010000238.1 GCA_031283515.1 Planctomycetaceae bacterium | reverse complement strand
TCTCTTATGATTTTTTACCGTAAACCGGTATAAAAACAAAATAATATACGGGTAAAGTTATAGAGAAGCCGTCCCTTTCCGATTGTGCCGATAACTGATATAATACCGGCGTTATGTGTTCATTCTTTTACGTTTGTTTACAAAATTCAATGGGAGTTGTTATGGATATTCACGATCTCATGATAAATTTACGGGAGTCAGGAGAAGGAAAAATCGTTTTGTTAGTTTCTGATGGTATTGGCGGTTTACCGTTGAAGCCGGGCGGTCTCACCGAGTTGGAAACTGCTAAAACACCCAATCTTGATGCGTTAGCGAAAATTGGTGTTCAAGGGCTCTCAATCCCAATTAAACCGGGAATTACTCCAGGCAGCGGACCTGGACATTTGGGCTTGTTTGGATACGATCCGCTCAAATATATTATCGGCCGCGGCGCATTGGAAGCCGCCGGAATCGGTTTCGCTATGACAGAAAACGATGTGGCAATTCGCGGTAATTTCTGTACAATCGACGCCGCCGGAAATATCTCAGACCGCCGAGCAAGCCGGATTCCCAGTGATGAAAGTGCCAAAGTTGTCGCCAAACTTCGCGATATTAAAATTTCCGGCGTCGAACTGTTTGTCGAACCGGTCAAGGAACACCGTTTTGTTCTTGTGATTCGCGGTGCAGGATTGGGTGATGCGGTTGCCGATACCGACCCGCAACGAACCGGAGTACCACCGCTTGATCCGGTATGGCATAACGATAACAGCAAAAAAACCGCCGAAATCGCTAAAGAATTTTTCAATCAGGCAAAAAAAATTCTCGCCAATGAACCCAAAGCTAATTGTTTAACTCTTCGCGGGTTCGCCAAAAAACCACACATGCCAAGTTACCAAGAGATTTACGGACTCAAAGCAGCATGTATTGCTGTGTATCCAATGTATAAAGGTCTTGCCAGTTTTGCCGGAATGGAACTCGTCGGCAAACCCGCAACTTTGTCCGAAGAAATTGATACATTGGAAAATGCATGGAAAGATTACGATTTCTTTTTTGTTCATTTCAAATACACCGACAGCCGCGGCGAAGATGGTAATTTCGATGAAAAAGTCAAAATGATTGAAGAACTCGACAAAGTAGTTCCGCGAATTTCCGCATTGAAACCGGCGTGCCTTATTGTAACCGGCGATCACAGCACTCCGGCAAAAATGGCATCACACAGTTTTCATCCGGTTCCAACACTTATTGTTTCGGATCTGGCAAGAACGGACGCAACTGAACATTATGGAGAACGCGACGCTGTGTATGGCGGACTTGGGCATTTTGAAGCAATGTACCTCATGCCGCTCGCAATGGCTCATGCCGGACGACTCGGAAAATTCGGGGCATAAAATAAAATATCCGTTTGGGTCTCAATTTTAATTTTTATTTTCAAAATCCGCCTCCTCAAAAATAAAGAACAACCGGAATATTTCAACCGGTTTTCTGTACAATTTGTTATACAATTTATGGACAAGTTACAAGAAGTTTACTCTGCGATTCCGCATCGGGAACCGTTTTTATTTGTTGATGAAATCGTTGAGTGTGACGACAAACGGATTCTCTGTAAAAAAACGTTTACCGGTAACGAATTTTTCTTCGAGGGTCATTATCCGGGATTTCCGATTGTGCCGGGTGTTTTGCAATGCGAAGCGGCATTGCAAGCCGGTGCGATTTTGTTGACACGAATATTTCAGGACGAAGAAATCGGTGGTCGTGTACCGGTTGTTGCCAAGATGGGCGAAGTTCGTTTTAAGCAAATGGTTCAACCCGGTGATACGATTATGATGGAAGTTAAATTTCGAGAAAAAATGACCGGTGTTTATTTCCTGCGGGCAAAAGTTACACTAAACGGCAAAATCTCCACTCAGTTCGATTTCGCCTGCGCACTCACAGAACGTCCCAATATCTAGGGAATTTTCTAAAAACATTGGATTTCATCTCATAAAAAATTTCCTAACACAAATAAATATGTAATTGTCTATTTTTAGTCCGCTGATTACGCAGATTTTCGCAGATTATTTGTAATTGTCCGCAGATTTTCGCAGAGATTCGCAGATTATTTTTAATTGTCCGCTGATTACGCAGATTTTCGTAGATATTTAGAAATTATTTTTTGTAAGAATAACGAAACAAACAAAATAACAAAACAGACAAAAAAGAGAACAGACTACAAACATGAAGCCGATCAATTTCAATAAACTTTTTTAAAAAAAATCTGTGTAATCTGCGGACTATTTAAAAAACCGACGGACTATTTGAACGGCGTATTCGAGTTGTTTGTTCATAAAATAGACGGTTACCTAAACATCTATTACCTAAACATCTATTAAATGATTACCGGATGTAATCTCAATGTTGCTTGAGACAATATTGTTTTAGAAACAACGGAAGATTAAAAAATTACGAAATTAAAAATGAATATTCGTTTTATTTTTTTTGATTTGGGCAATGTATTACTGCGGTTTAGTATTCAACGGTTATCGAATCAGGTTGCGGAATTGACCGGCAATACGGAAGACGAAGTTCTTCACGCTGTTTTTAGTAACGGCATGGAACGGAAACTCGAATGCGGTGAAATTTCAGAACAAGAATTTTATGAATCGTTTTGCAATGTAATTGGAAAACGTCCTGAACCGCTGCAATTATCATACGCTCTCAATGATATTTTTGAAGTGGTTGACGAAGTGCAGCCGTTTCTTGCAAAACTTACCGCGATTGATTTTCCTCGCGGGATTCTTTCCAATACAGGACCAGGACACTGGAATCATTGTATTAAAAAATATCCGTTCTTATTGCAAAATTTTCCGAAAAACCATGTTCTTAGTTTTCGAGTGGGTGTGATGAAGCCGGATCGGAAAATTTATGAAACAGCGTTGGCAACGGCTCGGCAAAATATTCCTGATATTAAACCGAAGGAAATTTTGTTTATTGATGATCTTGAACCCAATGTTGTTGGAGCGAAAGAGTTTGGGTTTGATTCTTTTCAATTTATTTCTGAACAACAATTGGTTAAAGAGTTTGCGATGCGGGGTGATTGGTGAGTTGGATGATTGACTTAAAATCGGTTGCATCCTATCTTGACGCGGAATATCCTGCGTTGTTGGCGGAGGACTGGGACAATATCGGACTTCTTGTTGGTGATTTTTCAGCAACCGTCAAAACAATTATGACTTGCCTAACAGTTACACCGGAAGTTTGCGAGGAATCTATTGTGAAAAAAGTTAATCTGATTGTTTCGCATCATCCTTTTCCGTTTCAGGCGATGAAACAAATTACGTCGCAAACTGTTGAGGGTTCCATGTTGCTTCAATTAATTTCGCACGGAATTGCGGTTTATAGTCCGCACACGGCGCATGATTCGGCAAAAGATGGTGTTAATCGACAATTAGCGGCAATACTTAATCTTACCGATGTTATGCCGTTGAACGCCAATGGTTCGGGTTGCATTGGTAATTGCCGGCAAAACGGAATATTGCTTTCTGATTTATTGCAGATTATTGAAACACGTTTGGGAGTATGTTCTTATGTTGGGGACATCAATAAATCAGTCAACCGGATTGCGATTGGTTGTGGAGTCGCGGACGAATTTGTTGACAAGGCGGTGCAACAGAAAGCCGATTTACTTCTTCTTGGTGAAGCGCGGTTTCACACTTGTTTACGTGCACAATCACTTAGGTTGGCGTTAATCTTAACCGGTCATTTTGCCAGTGAACACTTTGCCGTTAAAACCCTTGCTCAAAAAATTACCGTACAATTTCCAGAAATTTCTTGTTTCCCCAGTGATTCGGAACAAGATGTGATTAAGCGTTATAATTATACTTTACCTTGTCATAAATAGTTCGTTTCTATTCAGTAGTTAGGCGGTCTTTCACTGAAAAGATCGGCTGCCTGATGAGTTTCTACCGTAAACAAAACTTACGAAATTATTCTACGGAATAGTTACTAAATTTTTGGTATTTCATCCTCCAATAAGACAGAGTCTGCCTCCATGCAAGATTTGTCCTTCAAGTCTTGCAGGGTCGTTTTGGTATTCGTCGAACGCTTCGGCGGAAAGTTTTTTACCCCAAAGAGTAGGGTATTTTCCAGTAATACAGGCACGGCAAAGTTCTGTTTCCGGTAATCCAATCGCTTTGGCGACCGAACCAATCGGTAAATACCGCAATGTGTCCGCCCCAAGATCATGAGCCATTCGATTCTCAATCTCGCGAGTTACTTCCCATTCTTCCAACGGAGCACCATCCATATATTGCGGAACAAACAACTCTCCGTAAGTGGACATATCAACACCGTAAAAACACGGTCCAATAATCGGCGGACACGCCGCACGAACATGTATTTCCTTGACATGTCCCAAATCCCGAATCCGTTGCAATAAAACCCGCATTGTTGTACTGCGAACAATAGAATCTTCGACGAGAAAGATTTTTTTTCCTTCCAGAACTTCCCGTAAAGGCGTGTATTTTGTTTCCGCTTTTTTCCGGCGGTGTTCTCCGCCTTCAATGAAAGTTCGTCCGCTGTAACGGTTACGAATCAGTCCTTCGCGGCTTGGAATTCCCAACTCAAACGCCATCGAATCCGCTGCGGCTTTGCTTGTATCGGGAACCGGAACCACAATGGTATCATGATCAATCGTGACATCAAGATTGTTCCGTTCCTGCTGCGCTAATTCCGCACCCAAATTTTTCCGTGCCAAATAAACACTTCGACCATCCAATGTACTGGCAACATTGGCAAAATAAATCCATTCAAAAAAACAATGAGCCGGTTGTTTCCGTTCGGCGAATCGTTCCAACCGAATCCCTTTTTCATTGACAAGAATCACTTGCCCCGGTTCTACATTTTTAATATTCTGGGTTTCAAAACCAAGATTGAAAAGAGCCACACTTTCACTAGCAGCAGCAAACAATGACCCTTCCACCGCATAACAAAGCGGTTTCATACCGAGCGGATCACGCGCAATAAACATCTCACCAAGTGCGTTCAGAAACACCATACTGTAAGAACCGTCAAAAAGGTTTGACAATGATTGGCATACATCCAAGAGATTGGGTTCTTCCTGCGGAGAAAGGGCTGCACAAATATAGTGCATAAATACTTCTGTGTCGGTTTCCCGTGCCAGATAAGTGTTACCGTCATTGAGGAGTGTTTCGCGGAGATTATTGTAATTTGCCAGTTGACCGTTGAAGGCAAAACTGAACCATTTATGTTTTTTAATATGGTGCCGTTCAAAAGGCTGAGCGTAACTTCGGTCGTCGCGCCCGCAAGTTGCGTAACGGACATGACCAATCGCGGCACGTCCGGCGTATTCTTGCATCAAATCCATAAACATCGTTCGTTTGGAAGAATAAAAAACTTCCGACACGGAACCGATTTCTTTATGGGTATCAATTAATTGTTTTCGAAAAGGGGAATATGTTGTGAAACCGGCGGCGAGTTGACCGCGATTTTGCAGATCCAATAACATTCGCGGTATCAGATAAGACACTTCTTCCCGTCCCTGAGCAGGACAAAGCGGCGACGGCTCACCCTCAGGAAAATGATAAATTGCCGCCACACCGCATTCTTCATGAAGTTCGGTCATAAGCTGTTTATCCCGTCTGGACAACGGGTTTCAACCGGCACGCTGTTTAAGATTGCTCTAAAATTCAGAATCTTCCGGCAGCGGTTCGATTTTCGAGTTGAAATTCAGGTTGCCAACACCGTAACAACCTAATAAGACACGGTTTCATCAAACCTAATGCAGACATCACCGCCTGCAATAACCATAACATTAGCAAGATATTTTAATAAAAAAATGATTTTTCTCAACAGGGGTATCAAAGGATTCTATCAATTCCGGCGCATCCGTCATAAGTATAAACCGTTTGCCGAAAACTAATTTACGTCCTATTTTGGGGAAAATTTATTGTTGAGAATCCACAGATTACGTAAGAAATAAATCCGGTAATATCCTGCTTTTACTTTTTTTATTTTAAAAATCCGGTTAAATCTTTTTTTGGGTGTGGAATTTTCCGTGTTCCATATTTTCTAAAAACGGTCGATTACTTTCTAAAAGGTTGGGATGATTGAGCATTTCGTTAATTGTCATCCACTGAACCGCAGCGACTTCACGCGGATTAAGACAGAATTGAGTGTTTTCGGCGAGTCCGGCGGTAAACCAGTGCAGCCGGACATCCCATGATGTCACGGAAACTTCCAGTTCACGAATCGGTTCCACCACAACACCAAGTTCTTCGAGACATTCCCGAATCAGAGCTTGTTCTGGAGTTTCACCTGATTCGATACCGCCGCCCGGAAAACAGATTTTATCCGGCGCAACAACCGTTTTCGAACGCGTAATTGTCAGGAAATACCCATTCCGCTCAATAATCGCTACAACACCCTCACGAACCATAATTAGTTAATAGTTAATAGTTTGTAGTTAATAGTTTATAGTTTATAGTTTATAGTTTGTAATATATCAATGGAATTATTATTTTTTATTCTTCACCCCAAAGAGGTGGAATTTTCATAACCGTAGATCAAGCGAGTAGTTGAGAGTTAATAGTTGATAGTGAATAGTGAATAGTGGAGAGTTAATAGTGGATAGTGAATAGTGAATAGTGTCGCAAGCGTCCTAATTTACCCAAACGGTATTACTCCGCTTGCGAACTATCCACTCTCCACTATCAACTATCAACTACTCGCTTGACCTACGGTTATGGAAATGCCTCCCCTTCGGGGTGAAAATCGAAAAACAAAATAGTCCACAGATATTTTAGAAATTACATTTCAAGCGTTCCGACAATTTCCGCAATATTTTTAACACCTAAT
>JAITBS010000650.1 GCA_031283515.1 Planctomycetaceae bacterium | reverse complement strand
AATTGTTTTATGTGCCAATCCTTTAGTGATTTTACTTTTTCAGCGATTTTTTCCTTACGTTTTTGCTCTTTTGCTTCGGTTTCTTTACGTTCCTGTTCCGTTTTTTCGGCGGCGGCTTTCGCTTCGGTATCTTTACGTTCTTGTTCCGTTTTTTCAGCGGCGGCTTTTGCTTCAGCGTCTTTGCGTTCTTGTTCAGCTTTTTCGGCGGCGGCTTTTGCTTCAGCTTCTTTTTGTTCTTGTTCAGCTTTTTCGGCGGCGGCTTTCGCTTCGGCTTCTTTTCGTTCTTGTTCCGCTTTTTCAGCGGTGGCTTCGGCGTTGGTATCTTTTGCTTTTTCGGCGGCGGTTTCGGCTTGGGGCTCTTTGCTTTCTTGTTCCACTTTTCCGGCAACGATTTTGGCTTCGGCTTCTTTTTTCGCTGTAACTTCTTTATCCTGAACGATAAGTGTGTAAAAATACGTTCCTAAACCGATAACACCAATAATTAAAAGTATAAGTAACGGCAAAACAGTTGTTTTGAAAAGACTTTTTTTCTTTTTCCGTTGGTATCTTGTTTTTTGAACCGGTACTCCGATTGATGGCGGAGTTAAATCGAAAATGTCATTTTCATTAGGAATAATTTCGTATGGTTCCTCTTGTGATTGGAGTGGTTGCTTGGTGGTTATCGGTTGTGGTAGTTGTTCCGGCAACGGCGGTGGTATAACCGGTTGCGTTACAGTTACCACACCGGTTCGCGCAACCTCAACATATTTACCAACCGGAAGAGTTGTCGGACGTAAACGAAGATCAAGAACAAGCGTGTTCGGACTGAGTCGCGCAAAAGCGACTTCATCACTTCCCGCTAAAATACATTTAATCTGTACTTTATTGGCTCCCGGCGGTTCCTGTGACTTCATAAAAAACGTACTAAAAGTCAATTTCCAACGGATATTCGGCGGCAACAAAGCAAACGATTCCGCCAGAAGCGGTAAGATATTCATACCGGGTTCGAAAATCAAACTAACCGGATCGCCTTTCTCTGCCCGTTCCGCCACAACTCCGCCCCAACCCGCATCACCAAGAATGTGTTCCCACACCATACATTTTTGTGCAGAAACAACCGGATTGGGCAATTTCCGGTCGCGCGGTAATTCTTGCGGTTTTTCGTTCCATTGAGTACGAAAAAGTTCCGGCAATGATAAAATTGCAGTTGGTCCGCATGAAATTCGTAACACGTCCGATTCTTCGATAATCCAATGATGAGCAATCCGGTTGGTACGACCGGAATAATCGTTACCGCAATCCGCAACTCGTGAAATAATATGCCGATCTATTCCGCCGGTTCGCCGGAGAACATGCAAAAACGTAACCGGATTCCGGTTGTCTCCCGCCGCAAACTGATGCGTGTAACCACTCAACATACTAACATCCCGCGCAACATTAGGCGCCATACCGGAAGTTTGCGCCACTATCCCAAATCCTGAATTACCATCAAGACATTTAGGCGACGAAGTAGAAATCTGTTCTTGAATCATCGAAATAATTAATTAATAAATAAATAAAAATTGTTGCACAAACAGAAACAACGATTATTGTACGTTTTTGTGGTTTTATTTTATTATTTTCTTTTCAGTACGGGAACACAATATTTTCCTGCCATTGTTTGGGCATGAAAAAACGGAACTTCCACCCACACCGGTTTAATGTCAGCGGGACGAAACAATAATGGACGTTTACCTTCTTTATCCGGTTGTCCGACCTCCGGTGCAGTTCCCGTCGCACTCACCGCAATATAGGTTACTCTTTCAGCATTGGCTTCCGCTGTTCCAACAAGATCAGGAATCAAATTAAGTAATAATGTTCGCAACATCAGTGAATATTCTTCAACTCGTCTGATATTATAAATGTGAATCGGCATGTTCTGAACCGGATTCCATAACTTTCGATATTGTGGAAATTTCACCAACTGTAACCATGCGTCTAATTTTGTTAAAACAACAATAAGCGGTACTTTAATTTTTTCGTGTGCTGACAAATGCGTGTGAGATTTGATACGTGTGATCATCTCCGTCAACACCGTACTTTGATTCACCTCGCTTTTACGTACATCACCGCCAAGTGATGAATTCATTTGCGGATCGTTGACCGGTTGTTTACACGCCTGCTTAAACCGTAAATCCTGCGTCGGATCAAAAAGAAACAAAATAGCATCCGATGTTGCAAGATGCCGTGTTACCGGTTGAGTAACGTGATCCGCTCCCGGAAGAAAACTCTCTCCGGCATTATCGTACATACACACCGTTTGCGCTATCCGTTCCGCTTGTTTGGGAAACGGATAAGTCGGTAACGGCGAAATCGTAAAAGAAAACGGTTGCGCTAATGAAGTTAAATGTCCGTCAATAAGTGTATTGTTATAAATATCGCCTTGAATATCTGTTTTCTCAATAACAACCGGTTGATTCGGATCATTGCCGCCCATAAACTGTTTGGTTTCGTATTCCCGAATCCGTTTATTCATTGTCGGATCGGCATCCGTAAAATTCATACAAAAATCCTGCGTCATTGTTTTACGAAGTTGCCAAACCATTGACGCGAAAAAGTACGATTTTCCCGAAGCCGGTGCGCCGGCAATAGAAATGAAGAAACTGGACATCGTCAACAATGGACGCGGAATCTGTAAATGACAATTGGGACACGCCAATTTGTAACTCTTAATCCCGTGCGAATCCAACGCCGTCCCGTCAAGATCAAACCTGTACGGCAAAAATCGTAATTGTTCAATATCGCCAAGTTTTAAATCGCCCAGCAAATCAGGTGATTCACTGATAAACAAAATTTGATCCGTCGGAAATTCGTGCCAGCAATGCGGACAGGAAATCCGCGATTTGATTTTCATCCGGCTATAATTAGAAACTGAAATAGACATGAATTGAGTGAATTGTTAGTAGTGAATAGCGATGTGGAAAAAATTTGTGGGACACTTGTTAGGACAAAATTGAGGATATTGGTGTTTTGCGAAGACTTGGTTTTAAACTTTTTAAATTATTGATAATAGACATGTTATAAAATATCTTGACACAAAACACTATTTAATTTTCATTTTAAAACGATTATTACGGTTATTACAGTTCTGATGACGGATATTACAACGATATTGGTAACTGGTTGGTTGGTTATAAGATAATTGAACTGTACATTATAAGTAAAAACTTTAGAAATAAAAGCCGTTTTTAACTAAAAATAATGTTTTGGGATTTTTTTTCTTTTAATAACAAGAATAAATTTCGTCTCGTCCATTGAAATTGAAAAGAGATACAAAAATTTTCTAACACAATGAAATATCATTCAAAGTAATCTTGTCTTGTTTGGCGTGAATAAATGGATGAAAATATTTTCCCTCTCACAAGTCTGTTCGGGAAAACATTATTTGCGGACTTTTTTGAACTTTTTTGCTCTTGGGTTGTTTTTTTAAGATGTTTTGTTATGATTGTTAGTCCTTGATGAAATGTTCATGTTTTATAAACTGTCGGATTAGGAAAATTTCAGTGACTTTACAACAACATTGTTGTACTTCCGGCGGAAAATTTCAGAAATTTCAATGGGTCTTTTATTGGGTTTTAAATTAGCAATAGTATAAACGTTTAGATTCGTCCATTTTCATTTTCATGCGATCACTTCTTCCCGATTCTCGCCGCTCACTTCAGGAACGTAATACATTGTTCCTAATGATTTTGATTGGTTTTTTGGCAGTTCATTTTTGGTTGACCTCGAATGATCAACAACAAGAAGCAATTCGTCAGCAACAACAACTACAAAATCCGCCGAATCACTTGGATAAACCGCTGCTCTCTGAACCCGAAAAAGAAAAAACTTCACCCGAAATCAGTCCGGCTGAAACCAATAATGAACCACCACAAAATATCGAAGCAATTACCGTAGAACCCGCTTGGATCACCCTCGGCTCCCTCGATCCCAAAAGTCCCTATAAAATGCTCGTCACCTTGACCAACCAAGGTGCAGCACTTGTCAGAGCGGAACTAAATACAATAAAATATCGTGATGTTCAAGAGTTGTCCGGTTATCTCGGTCAAATTGTTGTCGATCCGGCTGAAGCAGAAAAACACGGCGAAGGTGTTACGGTTCAAGCTGTGGGGCAAGGAACTCCCGCTCAACTATTTGGTTTAATGCTTGGCGACCAAATCACCCGCTTCGATCTCAAAAATAAAAAAAATAACGCCTTCGAAATAACACAAATCAAAAATTTTAACGATCTACGGAATTGTTTGTTAAAAACAAAACCGGGAGATTACATTGAACTAACTGTATTACGAAACAATAAAACAATCGATGGATTGGGAATTATTCTTGGTCAATACCCAATGGATGTGATTCGACCGGAATCGGTTCCAAAAGATTATGAAGAATATCGGCATCTTGGCGGTTTGCGCGGAGTGGTTTGGGGAAATCGGCTTAATACCCAACTTGCTAATAAACTTAACAATAAAAACAGTATCAATAGTACAATATCCGACCAACTTTCATTTTTAACAACACTTCGACAAGTTGACGATCTTCAACTTGATTTTCCCGCAAGTTTCAAAATCAGTAATTCCACGATCAAAGGTATTGTTCCGCGTGATTCTTCGCTTGATCTGGAACTTCCTGACGTGTCGTTACGGCAGGAATCTTGGGAACTCATCGACGTAACAGAAAACGAAGCCTCCTTTCGCCGCGTAATTCCTGCCTGGAATCTCGAAATGGTTAAGACTTACCGTTTGGAAAAAATCGAACAGATGGAAGGGAAAACTCCTTCGATTGGAGCCGGATACGGATTAACGTTTCAGATTAAAATTCGCAATCTTGATACCAAAGAACACAAAATCGCTTATCAACTCGATGGTCCCACCGGTTTGCCATTGGAAGGCGGTTGGTACGCACAAAAAATAGGTCCCAAGTGGAGGCAAGCCTACGGAATTCGTGATCTCGTTGTCCGCTTTCACAACAACACCAATCAGTTAATCGCCAACTCTCTTATCGGGAATGATAAAAATGATAATCCGTGGATTGATGAACCATTGGATTATGTTGGAGTTGACTCGCTCTATTTTCAGTGTACTCTCAAACCGCAAAATCAAGATAATGAACTCTCATGGCATGTCCGATCATTTCCAATCCGTGTCGGAGAAAAAAATACCGAATGGAATAAATTGACCGATATTTCTTTTCGCCTGTGGAGTCGGGAAAAAACATTACAACCCGGCGAAGAAATAAAACATAATTATTCTGTTTTTGTTGGTCCCAAAGATACCGCTATTCTCGCGGAATATCGACTTAGTGAAACGATTTATTACGGTTGGTTTTGGTTTGCCGCACAACCATTGCTTGCGATTTTGCATTTCTTTCATTCACTCGGAATGAATTACGCTGCGGCAATTATCGCCTTGACTATTTGTGTACGGCTTTTGATGTTTCCGTTAAGTATCAAGCAAGCATTGGGCGCAATCAAAATGGCTGATATTATGCCGGAACTGAAAGAAATTAACGAAAAATACAAAGATGATTTACAAGCCCGTTCAAACGCATCAAGAGCAGTGTACAAAAAACACGGTTATAATCCGTTAAGCGGTTGTTTGCCGCTTTTCATTCAGTTACCGATTTTCATTGGATTGTATAAAGCGTTATCGATTGACGCCGGACTTTACGGAACTCCATTGATTTCATCAACATTCCGTTGGTGCAGTGATCTTTCTGCGCCGGACATGCTTTTTGATTGGAGTTCGTTCTGGACTTTTGCCGGATGGCCCAGTTTCAATACCGGAACCGGAACAAATTTTTTCGCAATCTTTGCGTTGGGACCTTATTTTAATCTATTACCGTTGTTGACGATTGTGTTGTTTCTGATTCAGCAGGCGGTGATGATGCCGCCGCCAACCGATGAACAATCCCGATTGCAACGGAAAATGATGCAATATATGATGATTTTTATGGGTTTTTTGTTCTTCAAAATACCGAGTGGTCTTTGTATTTACTTTATCGTTTCGACAACATGGGGATTACTGGAACGGCGGTTTATTCCTAAAAAACCGGCGGAAAATACTCCCAAAGAAACAACACCGCCGCCGCCAACTGATACAAAAAATCAGAAAAAAAACACAAAACACAAAAATCCCACAAAACAAAAAAAGGAAGGTTTTTTCACTAAACTCATTCGCGAAGTTACACAAAAAGCCGCCGAACAACGAAAACTCGAACAAGTGAATAAAAAAGATAAACGAAAAAAATAAAAACGGAACTTTATCATTTTTTTGGCGGGAATTGTTATGATTCTATTTGTGTTTCCAATACCTTTTAATAACCAGATATAATTTAATAACCAGATATAAATCGGCAAAATTATCAAACCGATAGTTGATAATGACATTAACATTTCTACTGTAACATTTCTACAGTTGTAGATGTAACCTTTAACCTTTTTACAAACGATCATGTTTTTAGTCAACACAGAATTTGTACCCGGCAAGCGGATTGTTCGGGTTTGCGGGCTTGTTCAAGGCAGTACGGTTCGAGCCAAACATATTGGCAGGGACATTGCGGCGAGTTTGAAAAATCTCGTTGGCGGGGAACTCAAGGGTTACACAGAACTCTTGAATGAAAGCCGCAACGAATCACTTCGCCGAATGGTCGAACAAGCCAACACTCTTGGTGCCAACGCAATCTTAAACATTCGTTACGGAACCAGTGCTATTACGTCAGGGGCATCCGAATTGCTTTGTTATGGCACTGCGGTTGTTCTTGAAGATGCTTAGGAGGTAACACAATGCAACCAACAATGAATACACGGGTTGAAAAGTTTGCTTTTGGTATGGCAATCTTTTTTATGATTCTTTTGCCGATTCTCTGGATTTTTGTACCGACGAGTTTGTTTCTGTTGCTTAACGGGCGTATGGAGCGGGAACAGATTGAAGTTGTTGTTGGGATGGCGGCATTTTTGTTTTTTTTTGGTTCTGCTATTTTTTTTCCGTTAATGTGTATTGCCTGTTCAATTTGGATAGAGTCTTCTCATTTCAAAGCGTTGGTGAATGCGGAAAGGGAATTATCGGACATGCTTCTTTCCGACCTGAAAACGTTACCGCCCAACTGGCATCCTACCGGAGCTATTTTTATTTGTGAAAATGTGGTGATTGCGAACGATTATTTCAAGGCGTTTCTCTGGTTTTTTCGCAAAATTATTGGGGGACGTTCTCGGAGTTTCGAGCGTTTAGTTGAACGCGGACGGCGTGAAGTTACAGTTCGGTTACTCCGTGAAGCCAAAAAATGCGGAGCCAATGTTGTTTGGAATGTGCGTTATGAAACTTCGATTGTCCGAACCAATTACAGTTGGGCGGGCGGCAATAACAATAATAATACCAAATCAATGGCTGGTGTTGAAATAATCGCTTACGGAACGGCATTCTCGATAACCAACGAATAGCGAATTGATTTTTCTCATAACCGGCAATCACTTAAAATTACAATAACAAGGAAGAATTTTAAAGTTTTTGTAATATATCAGTGGAATATTTTTAACACGTATGAATATTGGACAACCAACCTCATTTTCAACCTAATTTTTCCGAACTATTGTTTAAAAAACCTC
>JAITBS010000101.1 GCA_031283515.1 Planctomycetaceae bacterium | reverse complement strand
ATCGGTAAACGTACAAAATTATTCGCCGACTACGACTTCGATCTCGGTGAACTTTCCACCGCTCACACCGGTCAATTCGGACTCATGATGACTTTTTAGTCCGCAGATTAACGCAGATTTTCGCTGATTAGTCCGCAGATTTTCGCAGATTTTCGCAGATTTTCGCTGATTTTCGCAGATTTTCGCTGATTTTCGCTGATTTTCGCTGATTAGTCCGCTGATTCGTCCGCAGATTAACGCAGATTTTCGCTGATTATACTTTTTGTATTCATTATTTTAATGTTGTAACGATCTGTATTAAACAATTCCAATGGTGGTAGTCAACCTTTCGCCGAAAGATTTTAAACAATACGGCGATAGCCGACTTGTCCCTGTTTACGGATGGAAATTAAAAAACAATCGCGTACAACACAAATAAAAAAACAACCGTTGCAACGTTTCGGCGAAACATCGCCTACCTCTAAATAAATCGTAACTTAATAAAACATCAATCAAGTAAATGCAAGAAGGATATATTACATCTTATCTTTTTTCTTTTTCAATATATTAGTGGAGAGATTCTGCAACAATTTTTTTGGCTTCGGTAACTATGTTGTCAAGATGTTCTTTGCTTTTGAATGATTCGGCATAAATTTTGTAGATATTTTCTGTTCCAGAAGGTCGTGCAGCAAACCAACCATTTGTTGAAACAACTTTCAAACCGCCAATTGATATTCCGTTACCGGGAGCATGGGTCAGCTTGGCAATAATCGTATCACCCGCCAATATTTCAACAGAAACTTTTGCCGGTGTTAATTTCTTGAACGCTGTTTTTTCTTCCGGTGTGATTTCTTGATCAATTCGAGTATAAAACGATTGCCCAAAACGTTTTTCAATTTCCTGATAAATCCGACCAGGATCAAGTTGAGTTTTGGCGAGAATTTCCGCCGCCAAAAGATTCAAAATAATTCCATCTTTATCAGTTGACCAGACTTGACCATTTTTACGCAAAAAACTCGCACCAGCACTTTCCTCTCCGCCAAAACCAATATTACCATTGTACAAACCCTCAACAAACCACTTAAACCCGACAGGAACCTCAACCAACTTCAAACGTAAATCTGTTGCAACACGATCAATCATTCCGCTTGAAACCAATGTTTTTCCAACACCAATTCCCTTTGACCAATTAGGACGGTTCATAAAAAGATATTGAATGGCAACCGCAAGATAATGATTCGGATTCACCAAACCAACCGAAGGAACAACAATACCATGCCGATCAGTGTCCGGATCATTGGCAAAAGCAATATCAAATTGATCTTTTAACGCAACAAGTCTTCGCATCGCGTACGGGCTGGAACAATCCATTCGGATTTTGCCATCGTGATCCACCGTCATAAAGGAAAACGTCGGATCAATCAATTTATTGACAACCGTAATATCAAGATTATAGCGTGCGGCAATGGGTTCCCAATAAGCACTGCCCGCACCACCAAGCGGATCAACTCCAATTCGAATTTTTCGTTCGGAAATCACTTGCAAATCAATAATGTTTTCAAGATCGGCAATATAATCTTTTGAAAAATCAATTGCCCTCACATGGGGCATCGCAACAGCTTTTTCATAGGAAATTCTTTTAATATTGGTTAGGTTTGATTTCAAATAATTATTGGCTTGGTTTTGAATCCAGTTAGTAACATCGGTATCAGCAGGACCGCCATTCGGAGTATTATACTTGATTCCGCCGTCACACGGAGGATTGTGAGACGGCGTAATAATCACACCATCCGCAAGAGAAATTTCAGTTCCTTTTGGGAGTTGGTTCTGACGGCTGTACTGATTATTATGTTGCAAAATTGCCCATGAAATAACCGGAGTTGGAGTAAATCCATCATCCGCCTGAAATACAACTTCAACATTATTCGCTGCAAAAACTTCAAGAACTGTTTTCTGTGCCGGAGCGGATAGAAAATGAGTGTCTTTGCCGAGATACAGTTTTCCGGTATAACCTTGTTTCAAACGGTAATCACAAACCGCTTGAGCAATTGCCAGAATATGCGATTCGGTAAACGAACCGTCTGTTGAAGTGCCGCGATGTCCGCTGGTTCCAAACGTAACAAGTTGTGTCGGAATTGCAGTATCCGGTTTTTTTTCGTAATAATTTTTTTCAAGATCGTTCAGATTAACGAGAATTGATTTTGGTGCCGGTTTTCCGGCAAGTTCATGAAGAGACATATCTTTCAAAATAATTAAATAGAGTTTCTATAAATATTTGACCCCTTATGGAATCAGTGTTGGTATATCTTTTAGGAACACTTCAGTAAATAAAAAATCAATCGAATTGACACCTGAAATATAATTATGTTTATAAAGGACATTGTACCAATTCCTGTATTCAAGTAAAGGTTGTCCCAATCACTTTTCTTGGGAAAAATTGAAGATTTTATCAGTATTTGCCGGAAAATAAAAACTCGGAAAGTAAACAACTTTGTTATTACTAACAATTCACTAATATTCCGTTTCTTCTTGTGTTTCAGGAATTTCAATAGTTACAGGAATTGGCACTACAAGAGAATATACAATTGTCGGAATTGTTGTACTGTTATCAGACCACGAAAAAAGAGATTGACCGAATGATTGCTTTCTGACGGCAACTGTAATTCGTATTGCTGTCGGCAACATTTGGCGTTCGTCCATGTCCCAGTATTCAATCCAATCTCCCGTCGAACCTTCCTGACCCGCCGCCGGATCAAAATACGCAAACTCAATCCATTCAACCTCAGGAGCCAAGGGTTCATCATATTGTTCGTATTCTGTTTCAAGTCCTTCGTTGACCGCGTATTGTGTTACAAACCGATCAAGTTGGCGACGGAAAAGACCATACCGAACCGCTGTTGGATCAAGTGAACGTCCCAACGAACCGATCAATTGATCGGGTTGATATCGCGGATCGTCGAATCCGGTCATTTGCCCCGTTTCACTGCCAAGATAATAAAGAATCGTTTTCGACGGACTCAAACGGTCAGCCATACCAGAAGAACTCCGCATCTGTCGTGATCCATACATTTCACCTCGCGGCAAAAGAGCCGTGTCAATCTGAATCCATTCGGAATTACCATAAATCCCCGATTTCGTTCCGTAAATTTCGGAGGACTCTGACTCTTCTGTTAATTCTGATTCGGTTCCGGCGGCAGATGAATTGTCTATACCTGATACACTCAAATCGGTAGAAAAACCAAAAAGCGATGTGAGCGATTCTGTATCTACTTCGAGTTGTTCTTCCTGAACAGCGACAATAACTGAACGAATATCCCGCGCAATCTTTTCCAGTACGGCACGAGCAAGTTGGGATTCCTCGACTTCCATCCGACTCACCACCATTTGCCGAAGGTAAAGATCAATCGCCATTGTAACGAACATCAGAATGACCGTCATCAATGCCAGTGCAATCAAAACTTCAAATAATGTATAAGCACGAGACATAATAAAAACGTAATAGTTAATGCCGCAAGATTTTAAATTTCGGATAAACGTTCACTCAATAAACTTAAAGTAAAAAACCAAAAGTTGGCAATGTGTTACTGCAACATCACCAACCTTTTGAATCGTTAGCGTTTGATGATTGGAAGAAATGGGTACGATATTGTCATCCTAACGCAGTCGCAAATTCGTCTAACGAAACACAGGTCAATGCAAAATCAGCCAATTCATCTAATTGGGTCATATCGTGAATCGAGCCGATTTTTTTCTGCCTCATCATTTTCCCTAAAAGTGGCATTGATTCTATCTGCCATCTGCTGTTTTCGGGATTTTGCGACCGAATCAGGATAGACTGATTGTGTTGTCGCTTTTAACGTCGCTTGAAAGGTTGAAATCTCGGCGGGATTGTAACCGGAATGCCGACTCGTTTCCACGAAAAAATCAAACGCTTCATCGGAAAAAGCAGAAACAGAAGTTGTCAATGAGAGGAGTAGAACTGTAATAATTCGTAAGGTTTTCATGGGTTATCCTTGTCTTTCGAGATTCTTGGCAAGAGGATGCGGTCATTTCTGTCCAAAACAAACCGTCTATATGTTTTTCATCGCAGCAAACGGTATCACCAAGTGTTACTGAGACAATCAGAGCAACCGGTATAATATCCATAATCATCCCCACTAAGTGATTGTGCGCAAATAAAGTATCCATTAACTGATATTGTATTGCATGAGATAACTTGCTATACTTCGGCATGAACGAGATAATAATATCAAAAATACGTGAACGTTACAATAGCATTTTTCCTTATTTGGACGAGCGCGGTAAACGTATGTGGCTTGCCA
>JAITBS010000648.1 GCA_031283515.1 Planctomycetaceae bacterium | reverse complement strand
ATGCCTTACTTGGTTGTTTTTGGAACACTTTTTCTCAGGACATGACCGACCACGAACTAACTTCAAAAAAAAATGTACTCGGCTATTCCTTGCTTAAACCCAAACAATAGCAATTTCAGATAATGTTATTGACGCATGATGCCTATCAACTATCCAATGCCCTTTCAGGACGAAGAGGAAAAGAAAAAAATAAGTAATATATCAGTGGAATTTCTGTTTTTCGATTTTCACCCCGGCAGGGGTGTGATTTTCATAACCGCAGGTCATCGACCTGCGGACTCGTACAATAAACAAACCTCTGTCTGAAAGACAGAATTTTAATTATCGAAGGAGTGATTCGGAGCGTTCAGTTTCGTCTTTCAGACGACCTTGAGGAGAGATGTTCACCGTAGGTCGCGCTTCGCTTGACCTACGGTTATGAAAATGTCACCTCTTCGAGGTGAAGAATAAAAAATAATAATTCCGCTGATATATTACATTTATTATTTATTGTACTTTTAGGAAAGAGCAGTTGGGAATTAGTCAAGAAAATTCCCTTCTTTGAGACGTTGCGGAACATATTGTTCGGTAACAAAACTAATGTCACGATTCGTTAATGCTTCAACTTCAAGTTTGAAACCATTGGTAAGCATGGTTGCAATTTCTTTTTGCCAATCTTTTTTCTTAAGAAACCAAGGATATTCAGCAATTTGTTTCGCACGTTTACGGTCTTGGTCATTGAGTGAAATTTTCACACTGTCAGAAAGTTTGCATCGGACAAAATCAATACTGCATAATCCAAGAAATTTTGCATCGGGAATTGCCATCCGTTGCGATTCAAACGCCAGATTGATCGAACCTTGCTTGATCACACTGTAAATGTAATATCCCCAAGGATCATTATCGAGAAGACAGTAAATCGGTAACTTTAATTCATTGTGCAATCGGTACAGTAATCGTCGAACTCCGCGCGGCGGTTGACCGCCGCCATGTGTTAAAATACAAGAATGTTTCTTCCAGAATTTATCTTCGTTAAAACGTTGCCAGACAGTTCCCTTTTCAACATGGAGAATAAATTTTGCCGTACATTTTTTGAACTGAATAATATTCGGTTCAACAATTGATGGAATTCCGTAACCTCCGCTGCCCATACGGGTACAATCAATTTCATCGCCCTTATCAACAATGGTAATATTACCAACCATATTCCCCTTATTTTCCGCTGCCAAATGGAGCTCTTCACGAAGAGAATTGAGAATCACTTCAATATCTTCGATAATCGTATCACATTCACCTTGTTCATTGAATGTTTCCTCCTTGACACCGGCAATTGTGTGTTTGAGCAAATAATACAAACCTCGAATACTCGTCGATTTGCCCTGTTCAATGAGTTGCTTTGTTCCACTGGCAACAAGCATTGTCTGCATAAAACTTTTTGCTTGCGACAGGTTAAAGAGTTGGCGTTGAGAGGTACGCTTGCCCATTTCGATAATGCGTTTTCGCTCGTTGAAATTGACATTCGACAACGCCCGAACCGGAATATCAACCACAGGATCTTTTTTCCGTTTCGCTTGTTTGGTAACATGTTCCGCCATGTTGCTAAGATTTTCAAGTGTTTGAATATCTCGTTTACTCAATTTAACTTCCGTATTTTTCGCCATGTGATAATTTGTTCAAAAACTAAGGTATAATTTGTATGTTTTAAATTGTTTCCTAATTTTGGAGGAAAATAATTACAAATAAACATCGGTAGGCGAAAGAATCGCCTACCTTTAAGTTTTATCTGTGAAAATCGGCGTAATCAGCGGACTGATTACTCCCTCAAATTCCGAAACAATCGGGAATTTTTAACACGAACATTATTTGTACTCTTTTGCGAAGAAGTCACGGCTTTTTGCGGTATTGATACCAGATTTACCTTCTTGCCAGTTGGCAGGGCAAACTTCACCGTGTTTCTCAAAATGGAGCAACGCCTTAATGGTACGCAATTCTTCTTCAACATTCCGTCCGAGTGGGGGAGCATTGACGGTTTGGTGCATCACAATTCCTTCCTTGTTAATCAGGAAAATACCGCGAATAGCCATTCCGTCATCACAAAGAACATCGTAAGATTTGGCAATTTCCCGTTTGAGATCGGAAATGATCGGATATTTAATCCCGCCAAGTCCACCTTGATTTCGCGGTGTATTGATCCAGGCAAGATGTGTAAATTCACTGTCAACGGAACACGCAAGAATTTGAACACCCAATTTCTCAAATTCCGATACCGCTTCAGAAAACGCAATGATTTCCGTTGGACAAACGAACGTAAAATCAAGCGGATAAAAGAAAAGCAACACATGTTTACCACGATAATCCGAAAGTGAAATCTGTTGGAATGTGGAATTGGGCATCACGGCGATTGCTTTAAAATCGGGAGCAGGTTTCAACACGAGTACGGACATTTTTGTATCTCCTCATAAAATTTTAACTGTTGTCAGTAAAAAAATAGATAGACTATTCTATCTATAACTTTTTTAATTTTATCCCTTTTCCCATTTCAAATCAAGAGAGTCCGCAGAGTCCGCCGATTTTTGCAGAGTTTTTGCAGAGTTTTTGCAGAGTTTTTGCAGAGTTTTTGCAGAGTTTTTGCAGAGTTTTTAAAACGTTTATTGACATTGAATAAAATCCCAGAGTTTTTAATTTGTTCTCTTTTCGTATGTTTTGTTGTTTTTCTGTTTCATCATTCTCAAAAAAATAATCTCCAATAATCTACGTAATCTGCGAAAATCTGCGGACAAAATATCTACGAAAATCTGCGGACTCTGTTGATAAAATAGACTGTTACTAGGAAATATTATTGTAATTACTCAGTTGTTGCTGAGGTTGTTTTGTTGTTGAAGTGAGTGGGAATGAGATTTTGGATAGTCGCCTATCATAAAAATACGATCACACTGAATAGATACATATTATCTAGTTCCTGTTGAATTTCCGGATTTTGGTATTTTTTTGTAACTCGCAGCCGCTTAACTCCTTTGATATTAACGAATTAGGGCGGACTGCAAGATATATTGAACGAAAATTAAGATTGTAAATTTATTTTTAAAATGTGTTTTTTGATTTTGTACAGCGATTTTTTGAAATTTACGGTA
>JAITBS010000099.1 GCA_031283515.1 Planctomycetaceae bacterium | reverse complement strand
AACAATTCGCGTTTGGCATGACCTGTACAATATTTATTCATCAAGCGATCAATTTTTGTTTTGCTAACTCCTTTCTTTGAGCGTCCGCCTCCTCGTGCGTCTTGGGATGTTGCAAACGGCGGATTGATAAAAACAACCCACGTGATTTCTGGATCGTTTAATTCATCGCGTAATTTTTGCGGCATTTTCCATTCCGGCTCAAACGGCAATTCGCCTTTGCTAAAAAGGTAATCAACGTCGTCGTTCAGGTAATCGTACTGAAAACAGGTTGCTTCTGGAAAAATCTTTTTGAGATGATCCGCTTCTCCAGCGTGAAGAGTTGACAAATAAAGATATTTGTACGATTGCGCGGGCAAATGATATTCCAAGTTGCCTGTTCCTGCCGCCATATCCCAAATTCTGAACTTATCCGATTTATACCAATTTTTGCCCAAAACTTTTGTAAGATAATGAATCGACTTTTGAGCAAACGAAAGAGGGGTATAAAATTCGCCTTCAAATCGTCGTTGACTTTCATCTGTCAAGCGGTCGAGTTTCGCGTGAATCCCGCTGATTGTTTCGGGATTGGTTACGTATTCGTAATTTTTCAAGAAGTGATCGTAGTCTTTTGTTTCGGTGATAATTGCGTCGTTTTCGTTGGCGAGACAGGGAAACGCTGGAATTGTTTTTGTAATTTCGTGATATTTTAGTCGTCTCGTGTAATATAAAATTTGAGCTAAAGTTGTTGCTCGTGTTTTAAGATTTTGAATATTTTTATCGTACTTAAATTCGAATAAAACATTGGGCGTGTAGAGATCGTGTTTATTTTTGGTATCGTAACGAATACCAAAATATTCGGCGTAAGACGCCTTAACCATTTCTTCGGTTGAGGCGTCTTTAAGACATTTTTTGTATTCTTCAAAATTCATCTTTTTCACCTTTACATTGATAATAATTCATAAACATTTAATCCCTTTTCGACGGATTGTTGTAACTGAAAACAAAAAGACACATCAAACGGGAATTATTTCAAACGTTCCGCAGTTGACCATAAACCGGCGGATGGTGTACTGATAAAATAAATTTCTTCACCGTCCGGCATGGTGTTGAATCCGTTTTTCAACTTCGCCGGATCGTAACGTTTTACTGTTTCGTTATAGTCTGCGTAACCAAAATTAACAAGATTCATATCTTCCTTTGAAACATGTCCCGGCGCATACGTAATCGTAAAACGTCCTTCCGAAGAGCCGTGAATTAAATGAGCTGTTCCAACGGCAAGGTCTTTTAAATCACCATTTTCAGGACATTCCCGATACAGTTTCATCACCTTTTCCGTTCCGACGTAACCGTATTTTCGTATCAAGGCATCGATTTCCGGTTGCTCCCCGAACCGCTTCAAACCGGGCGCAATAATCAATAGTTCACCGTTGTCCGCCATCGCTTTTCTTGTACGATAAACCGCTTTGTTGGCAACCCATGTACTGTAAAATTCATCGCCCTGCATTACCGCAACAACTTTTTTCAACGGCGGAACCACCGTAATATTCTGTTTCTGCGACGCACGAGCAGCCGCAAGATATGTTTCAACATCTTCTCCGGCATAAACTCCGGTGTGAACCAATTCGCCGGAATTATTGTACGCCATAACCGCCTGAAAATACGCATCCGGTAAATGTCCCAAAAATTCCGTTTCCGCTTTGTTGTAACATGCGCGGAGCGGTGTGGTTAATGTTCCGAGATTGTTTTCAATTCCGCAGCACGCCGCCATCAAATGCGACGCACAAATCATTTCCTTGCCGCCAAGACCAATAAAATAATTCTTGTTGTGATTCGCAAAACCCAAAACTTCATGCGGCACCACATGACCAATATTGAGAACAATATCCCACTTTTCGTCAAATAATTTTCGGTTGACCGCAACAGGAATTGACCAATCGGCTTTGCCGCCGGAGATTTCCTTAACAAAATCAGCAGGAACTTCACCTATAATTTTGGAATCCGTACGCCAATTATGTTTATCAATTTTTTCTTCAGGAACCGAACCAAACATCCAACGATTTTGTTCCGGCGTGTGCGGAACATGTTGACCAAGCGTCGGAATCAACAAAACATCAGCATCTTTGGCAAAAATTTTGTACAGTTCTTCGGTAATATAACCGGCTCCACTGTGAGCGCGGGTAATGTCCGGCGGAAGTAACAGAACCCGCTTCGGATTCCTACAAATCCGCTTTTTCGCTTCGTCTGCAAATTGACCGGCAAGATTAAGAATATCTTGTTTCGTTAAATTTTTTTCTTCTTGAAACCAAGTCATAATAAGTTTTAAATGGGAAAAATTGTTGTAAAAAATAGTAAAAATTGTAAAGGAAATACAGTTTGTTTTTCGTCAATTATTCAAGCTGAATTTTCGTCAATAAACAAACTCATAACTCAAATTGGTATTGTATCATATTATATTTTAATCGCTCATTTCAATCCGTAAACAGGGTTCGCTCTATTACAGACGATCATTCATTTTATTTTTAGCGGCGTTTTCGGAAATTCGTATCAATTTTCGATGCTGTATAAGTATTACATAATTTTTGCATGAAAAGTTACGTTTTTATTTTTCTTCGGTAAATTTTATTTTTTTACGTACCTTTATCGTGGTAATTTTATGTTTTGATATTTTGTAACCGTTCACATAGAAATAAACAAAATGTAACAAACTTAAAAATAGGCAATATTTCATCAAAACATTGCCTATTTTTTGAGTTTTCTTATTTACATTTTGTTTATCTCAACGTTTATTTTTTAACACCTATTTCTTAACACCGAACGTATGAATTGTTGTACTTCGGAATGTTTCATCGGGTTTTAAGACGGTGGTTGGGAAATCGGGATTGTTTGGAGAATTGGGAAAATGTTGTGTTTCGAGGCAGAATGCGCTGTGTTTTGTATATTGATGCCCGAATGCTCCAGTAGAACCGTTCAGAAAATTACCACTGTAAAACTGAACACCGGGTTCGGTTGTGTCAACCCGCATTGTTCGACCGCTGCTCGGTTCAAATACTTCCGCACAAAAAGTTAATTGTTTCGGTTTCTTTTGGTTGAGAACAAAACAATGATCGTAACCGCCGGCAAAATGCGTTCCTTCAATTTGAGTAATCCGTTCACCGATTTTATGCGGTGTACGGAAATCAAACGGTGTTCCCGTAACCGGTTTCAGTTCACCGGCCGGAATTAACGTTTCGTCGGTTGGCAGAAAACGGTCTGCGTTGAGTGTTAGATGATGCTGGTGATTCGTGATCGGCTGATCAGATGAAAAACCGGCAAGATTCCAAAAAGTATGATTGGTCAGATTTAAAACTGTTGTTTTGTCGGTTTTGGCGGTGTAGTCCATCGTCCAACGATTTTTGTTGTCCAGTTTATAAATAACCGTAACATCCAGCTTGCCAGGGTAACCTTCCTCGCCGTCCGCACTGGTATAAGTCAGTTCGAGACCAACGTAATCCCGTCCTTTTAACTCTTTAACATCCCAGAGAACAGTATCAAATCCTTTTTTTCCGCCGTGTAAGGAATTGACGCCGTTGTTAATTGGTAACGAATATTCTTTACCGTCCAGAGTGAATTTTCCTTTCGCAATTCTGTTACCGTAACGTCCTACCAAAGCACCAAAAAACGGTCTTACTTTTTCGTATTCGGCGACACTTTCGAGATTGGCGGAGATATTGGTTTTTTTTCCATTTTTGTCGGGAACATGGAACGAGTAAATTACGCCGCCAAGTGATAACACTTCAACAGTAATTCCATGTCCGTTATTCAGTTTGAAAATCTCCACCGTTTTTCCATCGGCGGTTTTGCCGAATTCAGCTGTTTCAATACTCATTTGAGAAACTCCTTGCGGTTTCAGATTACGAAACCTGTTACGGTTGAAAAACTGGGCTGACGTTGATTCTTGCAAAAGCAAAAACGAAATCGCCAGTAAAACAAGTAAAATAGTTGTCTTTTTCATCGTTGTGTAATGGGGGTTAAAAGTTAGTGGTTGAAAAAATTATCTTAATATTTTCTTGTAATATTTCAGTGAAGTTTTCAGAAATGAAGAACACCGTTTTTACAATTTCTTATAAAAACAATAATTCCACTGAATAATTACATTGTCTTTAATATACTCTTTTTCGGACACCATTTCCAGAGGCAACCGGTCTGAATGATCATTTTAAAATTCGGTTTGATGGAATATTGTCGGGTGTTTCTATTAAAAGTCCTGTAAATCCTGTTTATTCTGTGTGTCTTTATAAAAATTACTTTGATCATCATTCAGTGGAATTTTTTATAACACGAACCACACAAACCGCATGAAAAAACACGAAAAGAGTCAAAACAAAAATTTCGTATTTTTCGTGCTATTTTGTGTGTTTCGTGTTGTAAAATAGAAAACATCATAAATATTACGACAAGAGATGTCTCTTGTCAAAAAACGAAAACCGAATTAAAAAAGGCAGGAAGTCTATCAAGAATCATTCCTGTTTTGGAGTTACGGTTTTCATAATCAGTAAGGATTCTTCTTTTCGTAACCGAACAATTTTATTTGTTGCATCTGTTGACTCCGCAACATTGTCGCGTACCGGAATAAGATAAACCGAATAATCAAAACGAAGTTGTTCATTTTTAACAATTCTTTCACGAGCCGAAGGAATTTTGTTCAGAAGATGGGCAATGTCTTTATTTCTGGTATCCATTTTCGTTATTTCCGAATTTAATTCGTTCCGTTTTTTCCGTAGTTCCCCAGATTCCGGCGATGTATTTCCGGCAACTAGAAGATCTTTTTTGACTAAATCTAGTTCTTTTTTCATTGTTTCCAGCATTGAGTTGTTGGATTCTTGCTCTGTTTTCAGCACATCCATTTGCGTTTCTGAACGATCGTGCCAGACAACCCGTTCAATTTCAACAGATGCTTCGAAAGGAATTGCAACCGATGTGTATGTAACGCTTTTATCGGTGACTGTTTTTGGAGCTTCAACATCGGTCAGCAATTCCACAAAAAATTCCGACGGCAATTGGGATTCCTTAACCTCAATACTTTTAATTCCTTCATTTTGAAGCATTTCTGGATCATCCGGTTTTACCGTAACATCCAGCCGAAACGCAAACGGAATTTTCGTTGTTCCCCAAAACGACCGCCACGGTTCCGCCGTAAACGGCATCTCAATAACAACCTCCGATTGTTTCGGATCCGAAAAAGATTCCGGCAGAGAAATTGGTTTTTGAATTTTCGGTTCAAAAAGCGGAATACTTTGCGTATTTGTGTCTTCATTACTATTTTCATTACTATTTTCAGCGGAAACACGAAGAAACCCAAACGAAGCGGCAAGAGTATCATAAAGATGTTGAGCGTCCATTCCTTCAATTCGCCAGTCAACTGAAAGTCCTTGCTCTGTTAGTTTCAAATCGAACATAGGAGTTTCTTGAAGCGTGTCCGTATCAATTGCCATAACAGACCATTCAAACCGATCCGTAACAGGAACCTGAAATTCCGCAAGAGAAGAATCTTTTGATAAATCAATTGATAATATTGAATCTGTATTTTCGGACGTTTTTTCGTTTTCGATATCCTTTTTGTTAATATCGCGCATAAACGCCTGTTTACGTGTTTCCACCCGAACATTGGGAATATCCAATAAAGGGATGAATTGTAGTTCGAGAGTCAAACCGAATTGATATAAATCCATTAGTTCGGGAAAAGTTTTTGACTCGGGAGGATTAACATGATCGTCCTGAAATTGCGGAACGGACATTGCTAACGAGTTGGGCAGTAAATGCTCAGACAGATATTCGTTTAGTTGTTTCTGAATTTGTTTTTTCTGTTCTTCAATTTTGGAACGAATTGTATCTGCCAGATTTTGAAGTAATTTTTTGGTGGTTTTGGCGGTATTACTCAGGAGTTGTTCTTGTTGTTTTTCTTTTTGTTTTGTTTTATTTTCTTCTTCGGAGGTTGTGTTATCCGTTTTATTTTGTGGGGGATTTTCATTTTCTTTTGTTTTTATTGTTTTTGGGTTGGCGGAAGAAGCGGCGGCGGCTTTTGGGTTTGTTTGGTTGTTTCTCACAAACAAACGGCTTAATCCTAAATTCATCACCTGATCAAGTACAAGAAGTAAAAGAATAAAGAGTAATAACAGAGTTACGCCGTACAAAAGATAAAATTGTCCGCGTGATTTCATATTCAGAAAGGAATGAAACAGGTTTTGTGTTTTTGGTGTTTGTGTCTGAATCCGCAGTACTTCTTTGGTAATAATTGGCGGCAAATTGACAGTTAGGGGCGTATTGGGAGTAGTTTCTGATATTTCTTCTATTTTTTGAGGTTCGGCGGCGGGTACTTCGGGACTAATTGGATCGGGACTAATTGGGTCGAGGTTGGGATTATTTGCCCAATCTTTGGAGAGAAAGAGGTTTTCAGGAAATTCATTTATGGGCAATGTTCTATCTGATCCTGTTCTGGCGAACTCGACATATTTTCCTGAAGGGGTTATTCCCAAAGGTTTTGTCAGGTCAAGTACTAGGTTCTCTTTATTTTTTAGTAGTTGTTCTGCCATAGCTGAATTGGCGAGTACGCCTTTCCATTGACATGCGGTATGTTCCGGCAGATCTTTGAAGTAGTAAGTGGAAAAGGTAGCTTTCCAATGTAGTTCTGAGGGGAGGATTGAAATTGCTTCAAAGATGAGGGGTAAAATATTCATACCGGGTCGAAAGAGGAGAGTTGTTTGCTGACCGGTTTGAATGGTTTCTGCCAAAATACCAGCCCATCCCGAATCACCTGTTAATTCTTGCCAGAGTGGGCAGGACGATTGTTGGGGATTGACGAGGGCGTCGTTTTCATAGATGCGGTAAGTTTCTTGGGTATCGTCCTCTGAGTGAAACAGGGTCATTTTGTGTGGGTCAGTCCAACGGCGTTCGCGTGCGATTCGTTGAGTTCGAGTTAAGTTATTTGGCAGGGAGAGAGTTGGGATATTTCTACCGTTGGTGAAGCGGACGGAAGGAGTTAGCCAGTCGGTGATATGAAAACTCGGCAACAATAACAGCCATGCGGGACCTTCCTGAACGAGTTCATTTTCTGTCAACACGATATGGTGAGCCAATTGATTGGGTTGGGAGCGGTAATCAGTTCCGGCATGGGCGATCCGTGATAGGGAGTGCCAGGTGGTATCGTGTCCTGGAAAGATCAGATGAGAATAAACAACGGGATAGGCGGGAGGTTGTTCTGAATCGGATGAAACAAGGTGTTGATAATCACTCAATGCTTCAAGACGTTTGGTGAGATGAGGGGGGATTTTCTGATCTTCGGCTACGATACAATAGCCGGAGGTTTCAGGTACCAGACCCTGAGAAACGGAGGTTAAAATCAATTCATGTGTCATATTTGCGAAAAACAAAATTCAAACTTCATAAACACGTTTAATTTTTATGGTGAGGGGTTTAGTATATACAAATCAACCAAAAACGCAAGTCGAAAGTGTTTTTTTGTAATATTTCAGTGGAATTATTATTTTTTATTCTTCACCCCAACGGGGCAATGGATTAGTGAATAGTTATGAGTGAATAGTGAATAGTGTTGCAAGCGGATTATTACCCAAACGGTAATACTTCCGCTTGCGGCACTCTCCACTACTCGACTAATATCCTGCCCTTTCAGGGCGATTTTATGGGCGGCAACTTTGACCCTACCCGTTGGGTAGGGCTGGCTTGTGTTGTCCTGTCAGGACGCAGAATAACGCAAAGCGGAATTATTACCAAAACGGCAATAATTCCGCTTGCGCAACTATCCACTATCCACTATCCACTCTCCACGATCAACTCTCAACTACTCAACTAATATCCTGCCCTTTCAGGGCGATCTTATGGGCGGCAACTTTGCCCCTACACGTTGGGTATGGCTGTTGTGTTGTCCTTTCAGGACGCAGAATAACGCAAGCGGAATTATTACCCCAAACGGTATTACCCCACCTGCGAACTCTCCACGATCAACTCTCCACGATCAACTAACAGGCGGAGTCAT
>JAITBS010000045.1 GCA_031283515.1 Planctomycetaceae bacterium | reverse complement strand
CAGTCATTATTTTAATATTGCAACGATTTGTATTAAACAATACGGCGATAGCCGGCTTGACCCTGTTGACGGACGGAAATGAAAAACCAACTGTGTACAACACCATAACAAAAACAACCGTTGCGACCGTAGGTGAAAACCTTTCGGCGAAAGATTGCCTACCTGTTAGTTGCCTACCTTGTAATTTCCAACTGTAAACCTATTCAAAAAAATTCAACTGATATAGTACGATTATTTTAATCGCAATAGTTTTATCCTAGCGAAGGCGTTTTTCGGGGCAGGAGTTGGCGGACATCAACACCTTTTTCCTGATCTGCTTTTCGTTGCGATAACCGGTTGGAAATGAACGCTTCGCAAACCAGAATAATCAGTACCACCCAAAGAAACATATTCCAAAGACTTGTTCCGCTTTTGAGTTGCTCAAATGTCGAATCAATTTCATCACCAGCTTGCACGAAAACATAAGGCACTCCAGCAAACAACTTTTTACAATCCTCTTCGGTTAGTCCAGCCGAATCAAGTTCGTCATTGTCAATGTTGACCGAAAACGGAATTTGAATCGGTCTTGCTGTTCCCAAAGGACGAAGCGTGTAAACCCCAACCTGATCAGTGTCCTCAAAAACAAAGGTTGTACCAATTTCAGAGTTGACTCCTTTTTTCAGTTCCCGCCGCAGCACCTCACCCGACGGCGGAATAATCTCAACACTTTGCGGATGTTCATCTTCCTTAAATATAAATGTCAACGGTTGACCAGCAATCGCTTGAAGCCGAGTTTGCTCAATTCCGGCAAGTTGGAAAATTAGTTGATTGATCATTGGTACAAAAATTGGTCGAATCGGTAAATTCGTCCACGAAACATGAACTCCAGTCCCTAAAAATGTTACAGAACCGTTTCCAATTCGCCGTTGAACCAGCAACGGCATTCCATCGTCAAGACTTGCCAATGTTGGTGCACCGCCTTTGGAAATATCGAACGGAATTCGGCGATACACAAGAACCCGCGTAAAAAGATCTCGCGGATTCACCAAATTCCGAAACGCCGGATAATTACCGTCCATCGAATCAATATTCCACGTATCTTTGCCGGAACTCATATCAGGAGATTGTTGAGAAAGAATCGGCAAAGGAAGAAGTTTACCATTCATTTCGTCATTGAGCCGGTTGTAGTCTTCCGCAAAAACATTATCGCCACACGTCCAGATCAAATGTCCACCACGCTCAATATATTGGACAAGCCGTTCCGCAGTGTCCTGGTCCGGAGCCGGCAAATTAACGGCAATCACGACCGCATAATTTTGTAACGGTTCGGTCAGCAAATCTTCTTTGTTGATGGACGTCAACCGAATCGGTGAAACTCCGCCTGCTCCGGTTTGTAACGCTTTTTCGATGTAATATGTTTCTTCAAGAAACGGAATTTCGTGACGCATTGGTTTTATTAACGCAACAGGAATACCTTGATCAACTTCCATTGCAAAATACAGTTTATCATCCAACGGATTCCCATCGTTTCCCGCCAAACGAACTTCACCCTTATGCAAACCGCCCCGATCAAAAATAATCGTAAACGGATGTCCTTCCTGACCTTCAGGATCAAGTTTAATATCGGTACTACTGTATTGTTTAATACCGTTAACGTAAACATCAATCCGGCGTGTTTGTTCCAGTTTTGATTCGTTTTTCAAATAAACCGTCATCGGCAAAGGTACCTGTGCAATCGGTAAAACATTTTTCGTATCAAGACGAGCTAAACCGACATTCGGTTTCGGTGTCTGACGACAATTAACCAAAATAACCGGAATTTGTAACATTTCCTTTTGTTCCACTACAGTAAGATTCGTATTCCGATTCGTTTGATTTTCCTGAACAGTTTGAGAATTTTGAACATTCTGTACATTTTGATCTGTGGTATTTATTACAACATTGCCATTGCTCTTTTCGTTCTCCTCTTTTGAAACGGCGGAAGCAGCTGTTGTTAGATGTTGCCATGAAACGGTTTGTTGATCACTGATTACGAAAATTAATTTCGAAGGAGTTTGGGCATTGACGAGCAGTGAACGGGCTTGTTGGACTGCTGCGGCTAAATCGGCTTTTTCAAACGAAATTTTTGTATCACGAAGCACTCTACGAACTTTATCTTGACTTGAAAAGAGTTGACCATTTTCCGGAAACGCCGTACCACAAGGAACAATCACCGCAATATTATCACCGTTTCCGAGTTCATCGAGAATTTTTTCCGCTTGAGCGAGAGCGGTGTTAATTCGTGAAACGGTTCCGTCGATTGTGCCCATACTTGCGGAGTTATCCAGAATAATCACCGCAGAAGTTTGTGCGCCGCCCCAAAGGTTACTGAGATTACGGATGGTAGGATTGGCAAGCCCAACCGCAATCAGTATTAACACCGCCATACGTAACAATAACAATAGCAAATCCTGAATACGGCGTTTGTTTCGGGTTCTCTGTTCACTGATTCGGATGAACCGCAACGACGCAAACGGTAATTCACGCAGATTTTGCCGATGAATCATGTGAACAAAAATCGGAATCGCCGCCGCAAGACCACAAATTAAAAAACCAATTGATAAAAAGGACATTGTTCAATATTTCTGTATAAAAAATAAGTTACGGTATCATGAATCATCATATAAAATTTATTGTATCTTAAACAAAAGGAAAATACAATCATTGCTAATATCAGTAATTATTTATTTGATGACTCGCTCAAATACATTGTTCCAACAGTCCGCAGATTACACAGATATTCGCCGATTTTTTAAAAAAGTTTCCTGACTATAATTCAGAGATTTTCGTCAGTTCTCTTTTTGTTTGTTCTCTTTTTTTCTGTTTCATTATTTTGTCTGTTTCATTATTTTGTCTATTTCGTAATCTCAAAAAATAATCTCTAAAAATCTGCGGCAATCTACGTAATCTGCGGACTTAAAGTTACCAAATATTTATATTCTCTGCGGACTCTGTTGTGTTATTGGTATGCTGTGAAGTTGTATTTTTGTTGAAGTATTGGTGTTAGGTTTTCTGGCTTGCTATGATTTGATCGAGAAACAATTCGTTGAGCGGTTTTAGCGATATGGATTCTGTTACGTTTGAGGAAAGCCTGAGAATTTCCTGATGCCGGTTCATGGTTTCCGTCAACCAGTAAACCAATTCTTTGGACAGTTTAATTGGTTCCTTATCGACGGACACTGCTTTTTGTTGAATCTTGTCAATCACTTCATTGATCAACGCCAGAGGAAGAAAATTTGTTTCCAGAATTTTTTGAAATTCAGTAGGCGGCATGGTTCCGTAGGCTTCAATCCATTCGCAAGCCAGGAGCGGACGAATCACGTAAAAAAAACGGTTAATACCAATAGACAATCCCTGCATTCCCTGATTAAACGCCTGTTCGGCAATCTTGAAATATTGAAACAATGCCCGTTTCTTCTGGAAATAAACCGGAATAAGTGCCGTTAAACGGGAGATAAATTTTGGATCGCCGCCGTAAATAATGGGACTTTGAATCTGTTCGTTCAAGGAAATGTTACAAACGGAAAAGATACGGAGTGCTTTTCGCAATTCAAAACCGGACAAATCAATATTATCGGGAAAAACGGTTTCGATCGTTTCGTGCCGATCTTCGATGGACAGATACCAATGTGTGGCGTGGGCGTAAATGAATCGGATATCGTAATCGCTATCCGGTGAAGGAAGTCCCCACGCACGGCTTCCCGATTCGGCGGCAAAAAGAAGCTGACAATCATATTGCCGTGTTAAATCCGCCAAATGTTGTGTGATTGTTGGGTTGCTATTCATTGTGTTCAATTGGGTTGAGTTTGCTTCTGTGCGGCTCACAGGAACTTTTTATAAAAACTTATTTAGAAAAAATGGAACATATTTTCAAGTATGATGAGCATCGATTATTCAATTTGTAAGTAATTTTTGTATTAATATTTCTTCTTTTTCGCAAGGAAATATCTCATGGCGAAAGACAAAAAACGGCAAATTCATTAACAAAATCATACCATCTGTTTGGCTATTCTGGAAGATCAGTATTGTCAAATTATTGAAATCCTCCGCAATTTCGCCAATAACTCTATTCATAGCGGTCTATGTTGATTTTAAAAATTGCTCTTTACAATTTTATTTTTCATTGCTATTGTTCTTTCATAATAATCTACTGAACAATTTTGAAATATACATTGTGTAGTCTGATATTGACGTTATTAATGTCCTATATTTTATAGAACTCCTATTTTTTCGAGAAGCATGGATGCTCAAACAGCTATTGATTTATGCCGTGATTCGATATGGATTGCGTTGTTAATATCTGCGCCGGTTTTATTGGCGGGTACGGTGATTGGTTTGTTGATTGGTCTTTTTCAGGCGTTGACGCAGATTCAGGAACAAACGATTGCTATTGTTCTCAAGATTCTTGTAATGGTTCTTGTGATAGCATTCCTGATGCCTTGGATGGCTGAGAAGATGATCGATTATTCCGCCGACTTATTCGACAATGTCCCAAACATACTTGTTAAAGAAGAATAACGAAAACCTGTCCTTTTAAGAATGTACAGTTAGCAAAAGTAGTTCTACGATTGATAAAGGCTGTTCTACAATTGGCAAAGGCTGTTCTACAATTGGCAAAAGCAGTTCTACAATTGGCAAAAGCAGTTTAAAACTTCAGTAATCTATCAGTGAAATTTTTTTCTCCCACGTCCTGAAAGGACAGGATATTAGTGAATAGTTATGAGTGAATAGTGTCGCAAGCGTCCTATTTACCAAAACGGCATTACTCCGCTTGCGCAACTATTCACTATTCACTATTCACTATCAACTATTAACTAACCACAGCCCTTTTGGGACGAGGAGGAACTGAATAATGCGTAAAAATAATAATTCATAATAATTCCACTGATATATTACACAAACTTTAAAAGTAGTTCAGAACCGTCTTTATTTCTATTCTTCTGTCAAAACGTTCAATTTTTTGACCCGAATGTTTCGAAACTGAACCGGATCGCCATGACCAAGAAAACCAAGTGAACCTTTGGTATTCTGTAATTCAGGGTGTTCTTGACCATCCATTGACGGTTTGCCCTTCAATTCTGCAACATCAGCTTCAAGAATTGTTTCGTTATTCAAGATAACCTTGTACCGTGTGCCGCGAACAATAATCTCTTCGTAATTCCATTGCCCAACCGGTTTGTGGAAATCATGTTTCTCCGGAACCCTTTTCGAAGGAACCGAATAATAAATTGAACCATGATATTGATAAGGTTTGAGGTCTTTATAGCGTTCGTGAAAATGATCAAGTATCTGAATTTCCGTACCGCCGCGAACCAGAACACCGTTATTTCCGCCTGGCGGAAGCAAAAATTCAAAACGAAAATCAAAATCATCGTACTCTTGGATTGTCGCCAATGTCCCGCCTTTTCGGCACACAATCTCGCCATGTTCAACCGGATAACCCTGAATATCATTTTTCCAAATCTCCGGCGAAATTGTTTTACCGTCAAACAACAGTTCAAAACCGTCTTTTTTCTCTTCTTCCGTCAAAGCGTTCAATTCCTTAACTCGAATATTACGAAAACGTATTGGATCACCATGCCCCAGAAAACCCAAAAATCCTTTTTCCCGAAGAAGTCCCGGATGCTCCTTGCCGTCTGGAGTGGGGTTGTCTTTGAACACTGAAATATCAGCGTCCACAACTGTTTCCCCATTCAAAACAACTTTGATTCTCGAACCGGATGCAGTAATTTCTTCAACATTCCATTCTCCCACTGGTTTGTGATAATCCTTTTTTTCGGCGTTACGTTTGACCGGAACAACTCCGTAAATAGAACCATGAAACTGATATGGTTTTAATCCTTTCCATTTTTCAGCGCTATTATCGAGTATTTGAATTTCCATACCGTGATAAGCTGCGTCTTTGGTCGGCGATTCTGCACGAATACCAACACCATTGTTTCCGCCCGACGATAACAAAAATTCAAAACGCAACACAAAATCCCCATACTCTTTCACCGTCAACAAATTCCCGCCTTGGCGACAAACAAGAACTTCTTCTTCAACCGGATAACCTTCAATAGCACATTGCCAAATCTCCGGTGAAAGTCGTTTGCCGTCAAAAAGGAGTTGGAATCCTTCTGCTTTTTCTTCGGGAGAAAGCACATTCGGTACAGTTTCCTCCGCCATGAGAAAAGAATGACAAACAAACATAAAACAAAAACAAAAATAAATCACCTTTTTCATAAAAAATTCTCCATTAATAGTAGGTTACCTCTAAAAAAGCAATATTTCATCAAAAAATTATTCGTAAGTCTCTATTTTTCAATAATGCAAAATTAGCAAAACTAAATTTTTAGAGGTGTCCAACTGATAATTATGACGTAGTTAAAACGCATATTATAGAGAAAAACTTTAGAAATAAAAGTTATTTTTAGCAAAAAATTTAGGGAATTTTTTGAATATTTTATCTAAATTATTTAATCAGAAAATTCAAAATAACCGATATAAATATAGCATTTTATGTTAAAACAGAATTAGGGCAAAATTAAATTTTACTTATTTTGTTTATATTTATTGTTTTAACAGTTTTCGTTTAACAGTTTAATGAATTGCTATGTCATACGGTTTATACATTTCTTCTGAAGGCGCAATGGCTCAGGAATATCGGATGCAAACGATAGCGAATAACATTGCGAACTTGGAAACACCGGGATTTAAACGGGAATTAGCACTGCAAATGGCACGTCATACGGAATCGGTGGCTATTGGCGAGATTGAATTTGGAACAGGTTATATTACAGACATTGGCGGCGGGGTTCACACGATTGGTACCCACACGGAATTTAAGCAGGGACCGATTTCTCCGACTGAGATTGAATCTGATCTGGCGATTCAGGGTGATGGTTGGTTTCAGGTTCGGGACATGAGTAATGGTGAAATATTCCTGACACGTGCCGGAAATTTTCAGGTTGACCAAAACGGTATGTTTGTTACGGAGTGGGGACGCAGCCGATTCCAACTACTTGATACTGAAGGAGAAGCCGTCATGTTACCTGATCCCAATTCCAAAACATGGCACATCACTGATGATGGCGTGGTGCATGAACAAGGTATCGGGCGAGTTCAACAAATTGCTTTGGTTCAGCCGCTTAATATGAAAGAAATGGTCAAAACCGGTGAAAATGTTTACCGGATTGAAGGCGAATATCGTAACCTTGATCTCGCCGAACGCCCGCGAATTCGTTCGGGACATCTTGAAATGTCGGCAACAAATCCGTCAACAGAAATGATTGAAATGATTGTTGCTTCCCGTGCCGTCGAAACAAACGTCAAAATGATGCACACCCAAGACGAAGCCACCGCCGGACTTATCAGCCGTGTTCTGCGTGTTGCGTAACATTTTCCGTTCTGATTCAGGCTAATTTTTTGTAATATCTCAGAAAAATTTTCTTGCATTTCCATCATTCTATCTTCTATTAGGTACTAGGTATTTTTCGTAAGCGTTAACGTTACTCAACGCATTTACTGACTTATTCGGGTCGGGGAATGCGTTTTTTATGCCTTCTCCGATTATGTGAAATGATGATGGAAGGCATTAAACTGTTCATATTTTCAATTTCAGCAACCTAGGTCAGCTTAACTATCGGAAGGCTGATTTTCACTCCATTAGGTTGTCAAATTCTAAATTGTGATTTGTAAAGAGTAGGATTTTGGCGATTATTCCGCAGATTCTCTCATTAAATTCTTTCCTTTTTCATTGAACAAACCGGTTGTTTTGTTTCCGAATAATCTTAAAAGTTACACTATTGTTTTTGAAAGGAAGAATACCATGAACACTTTATTTATTGATCCGCTTGCATCACTGTTGGATTCTTTATTTAATTGGTGTGATGATTTTTTTATACCAATGATTTTTGTAATTATTATTGGTTGCCTAATATTTCTTTTCAATAGTTACATAAAATATTCTGTTATTTGTTTTTGTGAATTATTATCTGTACTTTTCTAAAAATCCCAGACTTGAAACGTGTTATTTACCATACATAAAGTAACAATTATTTTGCAGATTTTTGCTGATTATTTTTTTGAGAATGACGAAACAGAAAAAAGCAAAACATACGAAAAGAGAATAAATTAAAGGCTTGGGTATTTTATTCAATTTTAATAAACGTTTTAACAAATCTGCGAACATCTGCGTAATTTGCGGACTATTTGAACGAAGTACTAAGACATTTATTTATTTTGTGCGGTTCGTATTTGTAAAAAATAAAAGATCATTATCTTGAATTTTTTGTGTCATTTTCGAAGGATAAATTGTTCATGATTTTATACATCATATTCATATTGACATGATTACGTACATGATCTGCCAATTTGTTGTATTGTTCTTCTTTGAAGGTTTTGAAATTGAACGAATTATTTTCTTCTGATTTTCGTACATAAGGTGCGAGGATATAATCAATAACAACACAATTATCAAGAATCCCGTGAATATAAGTCCCGAAGCATCGGGAATGAAGAAAATATCCGTCACAACTATTGTCCTCCAATCGGTTTAATGGTACGAATTGGTTTTGATTTACCGGAGTAGTTGTTCCCATGTGGATTTCGTAACCTGTACATTGTTCCTGTTGATCCAGAAACAAAAATTGAACCTGTCTGGTAATTTTTTCCTTTTTAATTTCCGAACTGACCGGCAATAATCCCAAACCGGGTAAATGTACAATATCTCCTTCAATCTGTTCAGGATCACTGATGTCTTGCCCCATCATCTGATAACCGCCGCAAATACCAATAACTGTTGCGCCGGAATGAAATGCCTGAAGAATACTTTGCGCAACTCCGTTTTTTCTCAAATCGCAAAGATCGGAAAGAACACTTTTACTTCCCGGAATAAGTACGATATTTGCTTTGGCGATTTCTTTTGTATTATTTGTGTAGTAAAGATGAACTCGCGGATCACGTTCCAAGACATTGAAATCGGTGAAATTGGAAAGATGCCGTAACAAAATAACAGCTATATTTACTTTCCCGAAATCAGATTTCAAATTTTTAACTTGTAATGTAACGGAATCTTCGTCGTCAATATAAATATCGTGATAATAAGGAATAACACCAATGACCGGAATATGACACAAATTTTCCAGCATTTTAATTCCCGATTCAAAAAGACGCATATCGCCTCTGAATTTATTGATAATAATTCCTCGTACACATTTCCGTTCTTCTTCAGTGAGTAACAGAATTGACCCGTAAACGGACGCAAAAACTCCTCCGCGATCAATATCTGCTACTAAAATAACATTGGCTTGGGCATGAAGAGCCATTGGCATGTTGACGATATCCGCATCGCGCAAATTGATTTCGGCAATACTTCCGGCTCCTTCCATAACAATAGGATTGTAACGTTTTTGCAAACGGTCAAAAGCCGCACAAACTTCTTTGCGTAACACTTCGCGTCCTTCTTTCTTAAAATATTCGTACGCATTTTGATTTCCTGTCGGTTTTCCGTTCAAAATAACCTGACAAATTTTGTCACTAGAAGGTTTTAGCAATACAGGATTCATATCGGTATGACAAGAAATTCCTGCGGATTCTGCTTGTACTGCTTGCGCACGTCCAATTTCGTAACCTTCGGGAGTGGCGTACGAATTTAAGGACATGTTCTGTGATTTGAAGGGAGCAGGATGATAACCATCCTGCAAAAAAATACGGCAAAATGCCGCAGTGATTACACTTTTTCCGACATCACTTCCTGTTCCGGCAAACATAACCGGATGTAATTTTTCTTTTTGTTTCATTTTTGTCCGAATTATTGTTCGGAATTACTATTCTAATGTTAATTTGATTTCTCCGATTTTGTAACGTCTTTGTCCGTCGGTATCAGGAAGAGGTAGGGCAATTTGCGGAGTTCCGTCGCGCCGCCCAATCGAAACGTAAACTTGATAGATTCCCGGTTTCGTTACCGGAGCAATTAAACCGATACGAAATTCACTTTTAACCGCTTGCTCTTTGACTTTGTCCGGTTGTGTAACGGAAAGTGATTTAACATTGAACGAATCCTCAACTAGTACAGAAATAATTCCGCCTTTATCATCTTTAATTGTCAATGCCGGAAAACCGCCGCTGTAACACGGCGCAACTCCGGTATTAGCCCAAATCCAGTTGACGGAAAATGGAACCGCAATACCAATTTGTTTCGGATATCTTAGCTCACGAAGTTGTAACCGATAACCAAGACGTTGATTGATTTTCGCAATCGTATCCTTATTTTCATTGAGTAAAATATCGGGCCACCAATGAATGGACATAAAACTGGCGTGATAATCTTCAATTGATTTTAGCAGTAAATCACCGCTCCATGCTTTTCTATTTACGGAACTGCCGAAGTGTTCGTGTTCCAAAATTACCGGCAGTGTTTGCCAAAACAATTCTGCCATGTTATCGTGATACCAACTATTAGGCGGCGGCTGTACTAAAATACTATCGTCCCGAAATGTAACACCTTGAGAAAGAGCATATTCCATACCCGGCCAAGGGGCGTTACGATTTGCACTGCCTGAAATATCGTCACTAATACAAAGCAATGTATCTGGAAAATGCTTTTTATGTAAGTCGATATGAATTTTCGACATTTTATCCGTTTCATTTTGTGAAAGACGATGATCCGCACCGGTATGTCCTTCTCCCCACATACCGAATGTTCCGACATCAATAAATTCAACATCAGGATTATTATTGTATCGTTTTCCGGCTGCGGCTAAAAAATGATCGAGTTTTTCCAAAAAGACCGGATCATCATAAATTGGAGCCCAACATTTTCCGTTCTCATTTTTTCCATCTGGATAATCGTAATTGATTCCTTTAGCTCCGGCTTTATGAACCCATTCTGGTGTTGCCCAACGAAGCCAACTTTCACAACAAGTAAAACGGAAAGAGATTTTTTTACCTTTGCTAATCCAACGCTGTGCCGGTGTATCAATAATTGCCCAGTTGAATTTTCCTTCTTCCGGTTCAACGTATGACCATGGCAGCCGCAAATAAATGGTTGAACAACCGGGAAACCAGTCAAGTGAATCCGATGGTTCTAATTTTGAACCGTAATTGGATGGTATGTTTGAATAAAAATGCATCGTCCATCCCATTCCGGGATTGAGGAGAACTTCGCCATTGTCCGAAGGTCGAACAATAATTTCATCCGCAGTCAATTTCTGTACTGTATTGAGAAACAGAACGGATAATACTAGAAAAAGAATAATTGATCTCATTAGTTACAATAAACTCCTTTCAAATTAAAAATGTTCAAAAACAAACAATCAAATAAATTTTTACAACAATTCACACAAATAAATAAAATATAAGAACCCCAAAAAGTAAGACAATGTTTCGTCCAAACGTTGCGCCGGCATACTTACCGGCAACCCATCGTGACTTTTCGGCGAAAGGTCGCCTACCTCTTGAATCACTAATCATTTAAATCACCAATCTTTCATTGAATTGAGTGAATAGTTACGATTTTTCTCTTATCAATCCTGGTGGATTAACGTTTTCAGTTTGGTAATAATTGTATTATAACCATTTACTTCGTGCGGAATAGGACAATTTGCACAATTTTTAATTTTCTTTGTCTTCCCGACATACTCAAAATGTCCGCCGCATTGATCGCCTAAAAAATAAAGTGGACAATAACAAAACAAACAATTAAACTTCTCCGCGTCAACTCCTTGATGACACGGAAAATAAATACATTCCGTATTTCTAAAAAATTTATAACTATTTTTCATAGATTCGTATTTTCTTTGTATTTTATTGTTTCGTATAAAATAGCGTTGATGATAGCAGCAGCGACATTGCTGCCGCCTTTCCTTCCGCGCGAAACAATAAATGGGATATTCAGTTCCATAATCAACTCTTTGGATTCCGTAACATTGACAAAACCAACAGGAACTCCAATAATAAGACACGGTTTACAATATCCGCGTGTTATCATTTCGTACAACTTAATAAGTGCAGTTGGCGCATTACCAATAGCAAACAGAAGCGGGTCAGCAACATGTTCAACCGCAAATTCCATTGCCGAAGCAGAGCGGGTTGTTTCAGTAATTTTCGCCCGTTCTGATACTTCGGCGGAATCAATAAAACAATGAACAGAACTTTTTAATTGTTCAAGAACTCTCTTGTTGACGCCGGCTCTCACCATTTGCGTATCAGTTACAATATTAACTCCATGTTTCAGTATATTGATCGTCTCTTCCAATACGTTTTCTGAAAAAACAAGGTTTTCAAGATAATCAAAATCTGCAGTAGTATGAATTACCCGTTGAATTATTGACGCATTTTTACCAAGTGGTTTTTTATCTTTCAGTAATCCGTCGATAATTTCAAAACTCTTTCTTTCGATCTCAACAGGATTCGTGATAAAGTTTTTATTAAAAATATTTTTATTGTAATTCATATTTGTTATAATTTATTTGTTACCTATTTTATTAACATCAAATGGAAAAATACTTCGCTGATTACGCTGATGAACACAAAAAAATCTGTGTCCATCTGCATAATCTGCGGACTCATACTTATTGGCGTTCATCTGCGTAATCTGCGGACTCGTACTTATTTGCGTTCATCTGCGTAATCTGCGGACTCATACTTATTTGTGTTCATCTGCGTAATCTGCGGACTCATACTTATTTGCGTTCATCTGCGTAATCTGCGGACTCGTAATTATTTGCGTTCATCTGCGTAATCTGCGGACTTGTAATGGAAACACGTCTTGATCAATTTTTCTGCAAATTTCCTGTTACCGAAAAAGTGAATATGAGGATAACCGGCAAAAATATTTTTCGTTGCAACAATGCATTGATAAGAATTACCGCTGCTGATTTTTGTTGCGGTAAAATCATTGCCTTCATCATTACTTTGGGCATAATGAAAGGAATGAGCATTAATTGTATCACCTTGAGAGCAAAGCATATTATCGTGATTGGCGGTTAGTTTAATGTAACCAAATTTTTGAAGCCGATTTGTCATGACGGCATTTCCGGGAATGATTCCGAGCATCGAATATTGTAATCCTTGAATATCCGTCAGACTTTCTTGTAAATACATAAAACCTCCGCATTCCGCATAGATGGGCAATCCAAGTTGATATTTTCGCCGAATACTTTCTTTGAGATTATGATTTTTTTCAAGGTGTGCTGCGTAAAGTTCCGGGTAACCGCCCCAGAAAAGAAGACCGTCGGCATGATCCGGTATTTCATGGTCGTGTAATGGCGAAAAATAATGTAACTCTGCTCCCAATTCCTTAAAAAGCTGGTAATTATCCTCATAATGGAAACAAAAAGCCTCATCGCAAGCCGCATAAAGATTAACAGGATAATAACGTTTCCGAAAACAAGAATGCGTTTCAAAAATGTATTCCGTTTCGTTAAGTTCTTTGGCATCAGCGGCGAGTTCCAGCAGTGTTTCAAAACAGATTGATTTTTCAGCATTTTCTGCAAGTACGGCGATTTTGTTTTGAATATCTGAAATTTCGTTTGCCGTCAACAGTCCCAGATGCCGTGATTCAATATGAACTTCTGGTATTTCCGGCATAAAACCGATCACACGAATCCCAACTCTGTTCTCAATCATTTTTTTATAAAAAGGATACGCTGACGCAGTGGTTCGGTTGAGAATAACCGCAACAATATTGTTCTTTTCAAATTCAAGAAATCCTTTAATTTCCGCACACAAAGACAACGATTTTCCTTTGACGTTTACAATCAATACAACAGGAGTTTCGGTAATTTGTGACAAATAATTCGTTGAGGCATTACTTTGGTCTCCGATTCCGTCATAAAGTCCCATTACTCCTTCGACGACGGCAATATCACCGGTTCGTGTATGCGACTGCAAAGAATAACGTACACCTTTTTCACCCATAAGAACAGAATCAAGATTATATGTTTTGGTTTGCGCTGCTTTTGTAAGAAACATCGGGTCAATATAATCCGGTCCGCATTTAAACGAAACGACATTTCTATTTCGTTGTTTCAGTACGGAAATTATAGCGCATGTTATCATTGTTTTGCCGCATCCGCTTCCGGTTCCTGCAATCATGATTCGCATAATTCCCTCCGTGTTCCTGTAACGATATAAACCGGATTTTGTGCCGTCATCATATCATAATGACCGATTTTTTTCGATTGGGCAATATTGACACAAATTGTTTCCGTTTCAGTTAATCCGAATGACGTATAGGCATGGAGAATCTGATTCAGGCTTTGTAACGAAATAGCGTTGGCAACGATTTTGATTTTAGGATTTATTTCGATCAATGTTTTAACAATTGTATCAATATTCCCTGAACTTCCGCCGATAAACGCTTTGTTGGGAACGGGAAGTTCTGCAAAATGTTCAGGAGCCGAAGTTTTGATAACAATAATATTGAAAGCACCATGCTTAATTCTGTTTTGTTTAATCAAATCAAGAGCCGTCTCATTTTTTTCGATGGCGTAAACAACACCTTCAAAAGCACAGCGTGCCATTTCCACAGACATAGATCCGGTTCCCGCTCCAATATCGTACAAAATATCGTCCGGCTGTATTCCTAGTTTTCGCAGAGCAAGACATCGTATTTCTTCTTTAGTCATCGGCACCTGACCGCGAATAAATTCGTCATCATGAATTGGTACGGAAGGAATTTTCGCTGATTCGTTTTCGATATACATGACCGATAAATCATCAAAAATGATTTCTTTCAATGTTTCCGGTGTTCCCGTAACGATTCTTTCGTCAGGATAAGATAATTTTTCACCAATCTGAATTTTCACATTTGTTAAATCGTTTTCGTACAAAATTCTGCATAAATCATGAGTTTTATACTGTCCGCCTGTCAGAGTGAAAATTTTTTTATTATAGGCAGTTTGTGAAACGATACGTTCCTTTCTTCCATGCACACTAATCAGTTTTGCGTCATCATAAGGAACCGCTATTTTGGCACTAAAATATTGGATACTGCTAATACCGTTAATCAGTTCGATTTTGTACAGATTTGAAAATTCTTGTACCAATTTTTGCGTAATACTGAAAAAACAGCAATCGCCGCTAACCAAAACTGCTGTCGTATCTGAATGTGCATTATTGAGATAGTGCATCAATTCAGATAAATCAACATTGATAACAGACGGATCATTCTTATAAAATCGTGAAAGTGTCAAAACGTTATCGGCAGATCGAATAACATCAACTGCTTTTTTTGTTCGAAAATCATCGTGTCCGACACCGAAACCGATAATAAATAATTTTTTCATCAGAAATTACTCCTTGATACGATCCGCAAGAATATCGGCAAGACGATGATCAATTCCCAATGATTGCCCCATGACGACATTAATTTCAGGATAATGTATCATACATTGCTTAATCATATTGGGAATATCTTCTTTCAGATGAATTCCTGAAAAAAGGAAATAAGGCACAACCTTTATTTCTGAAACGTTTTTAGCAGCAAGTGCAGCGATACCTTTTTCCAATGTTTTATCGCTGAACTCCATAAAAGCATATTCTATACAAAATTCCGGTATTTTTTGTTTCACTAGATTTAACAGTGAAATCAAAACTTCTTCTGTTTCCTTAATTCGGCTTCCATGAGCCACAACTAAAATACCTTTCATTTTTGTACTCCTTTCTTCATTATAGTTTTTTCGGTGTAAACTGTACTGTTATGAAATCATACGTTATGAAATCACAACTGTGTAACGTTTTATTAAATTAGTTACGGTGTAACGGTGTACTCAATTTTTCTGACAAGGCACACACTGCTCCAATAATCACAACAGACGGTGCGACCAGATTATTTTGTTTCGACAATTCAAAAAGTGTTTCTAACGTTCCGATAAATTTTCGTTGTGTTTTTAGTGTTGCGTTTTCAATGATGGCGGCTGGGGTTTGCCGATCCATACCGGCTTCGAGAAAACCGGTACAGATATTTTCCAATGCGGCGATACCCATCAGAATAATAAGTGTACCATTAAATCCGGCAAGTGCTTTAAAATCAATATCGAGTTGACCATTTTTTTTGACGTGCCCTGTGAGAATATGCAATGATGAAGAATAATCTCGATGCGTCAATGGGATTCCCGCATAAACACCGGCAGCAATAGAAGACGAAACACCCGGAATGACTTCAAAGGGAATATTGTTTTCGTACAAAATTTCCAACTCTTCACCGCCGCGTCCGAACACAAAAGGATCACCACCTTTGAGCCGAACAACATTTAATCCCTGTTTCGCTTTGGAAATCAACAGTGAACCGATTTCCTCCTGTGAAACCGGATGCTTGCCGGCATGTTTTCCGACACAAATTTTCTCAACTGTTTCAGGAATCATCGAAATAATATCTTCTCCGACAAGCCGATCATAAAGAACAACATCAGCCTGTTTCAATCGATTCCATCCTTTGATGGTCATCAATTCCGCATCACCGGGACCTGCACCAATAAGTGTTACTTTCATCAGACACCTCTGTTAAAATTCGTTTTAAAAATTTGTTAATGATTAATCGTTGTTATTGCTGTTTAATAATTCACGGATTTGTTCTGCTTTGATACGAACTTCGCGATGATCGCCATTTTTTGAAACAAGACCCGCTAAAAAGGATTCATTTTCCATAATTGCCGGAAAATAACTGTTACATTCATCTCGGCAATCGGAAACAATAACAAAAATGTTTTTTTCTTTTGCGTCTTGTGCAACACGATGATTGACCTCTCTACTATTCGTAGCAGCAATTACTAACAACGGATGAAAATGATCTATGTCATTTTTTTCGTACTTTTTATTAACAAAATGAATATGTTGCTGCTGAATCATTTTTTGCAACTCATTTGTAACTGAAAGTGAAATTATTTCAATTATTGCACCAAAAGAATATAATATTTCAATTCGGCGTTGAGCGATGTTGCCTCCGCCGATAACAAGGATTTTTTTGTTACGTAAATCCATAAAGAGCGGAAAAAAAAGTTGACGGTTTTGTTCCTGATCAACAAGTTTTAAAGAAGACGTTTTATTTGTAACTGAATGAATTTTTGTATTCATACCGGATACAGAATTTTCTTTAATGTGAAAAAAGTTCAATAATTCTGTGTAAGAAAATCCTGTTTCCTGTTCCGGCCGCATGAGAACGATTACACGGCAACCGCATTGTTGCGCAGCAGAAATTTTGGCATCAAATCCGCCGATAGAACCGGATTCTTTTGTTACTAAAAATCGGGCATTCGTCATATTAATCATTGCGATATTCATTTCTTCACTAACCGCTCCTTGAATACAAATAATATTTGAGTTACGAAATCCTAAATCAATTGTTTTTTTAAGAGAATCCATCATCGGAAGAATCCTTATGAAACTTCTCGGCGCAAAATCTTTCACTTTAACAAAATGCGGTAATTCTTTGCTACCAATAGTAAAAAGAATATTTCCCGTTTCACAATTCAGTAAATCAATAGCTTCGTCAGGATGAGTAATATAAGTAACGTAAGGAATTTTATCACTTTCACTTCGCAGGAGTCTTAAATATTGTACGTTTACATTTCGACATGCCGAATGAATATTTCGTGTTGCTAAATCGGCGTAAGGGTGTGTTGCATCAACAACGCAATCAAACGCATGATTTTTTAAGTAACATATCATTTCTGTTTCATCAAGTCTTTGCGCTATAACAGTAAAATTAAGCGGTTCGGTAAAAAGATTTTTAGCGTAGTCGGTTGCAACAATAAGTATTACGTTTATATTGTGATCGGCAAGCGTTTGGGCAAGTTTTCCCGATTCCGTAGTACCGCCGAAAATGAGGACATTCATTGTTTTTAACTCCAATCAACCTTAAATTTATATCATAACGTTTATTTATTTTTTCATTCAAAACGGTAACCTCTTGTTGTAACCAATTTCCCATGAATTTGTTTTGTATCAATATTTCCGACTATCGCAGTTGTCAACATATCCGCGCGGATCATGGACAATTCTTGTAACGAACAAAGTTGGTGTTGATGGTTGTTTCTCAAGGCGTTGCGGACATAACCGCATCGTGTTTGCGGCTCTTTATGTTTCAATAATATTTCACAGGCGCGCTGTAAGGAATTGACTCTGGTTTTACTTGCAGGATTGTAAAGACAAACGACGAAATCGCCTAAAGCGGCTGCTTCCAAACGTTTTTCTATTATTTGCCATGGAGTGAGCAGGTCACTCAGACTGACAACTGCAAAATCGTTTGCCAATGGTGCGCCTAACAAGGCGGCAACCGCAATTGCAGCGGTAATTCCCGGTATAACTTCAATTTCAATATCTGTTTCATTTTCTGCCATTTCCATGAGCAGCGATGCCATTCCGTAAATTCCAGCGTCTCCGCTTGAAACAACAGCAACTTTTTTTCCAAGTTTTGCTTCTTGAAATGCCTGTTCACAACGCGCTGTTTCACATTTCATTCCCGTATCGATAACTTTTTTTCCTGTAACTAAATCAGAAATCAGTTTCAAATAGGCGGTGTAACCGATAATAACATCACAATCTAAAATAATTTTTTCCGCTTGCGGAGCCATATAATTTCTGTCACCGGGACCAATTCCTACTGCATAAATTTTCGTCATATTAGTTTCTCCTTTTATTGTTGCGATTTATTAAAATTGATTTTCCAATTTTCTTTGGCGATAGCAAGAGTTATACCTGTACTTGCAGTTTTACCCATGATGATTTTACCGCGTTTCGAAGCGAGATAAGCGGACGATTCACAAACATTACCAACTCCTGTTGTAGAACGAACAAATTCCGAACAAGAAAACCGCTTTTCCAACCGCCGTAATTCTTCCACCGAATAGGTGTAAAAAGGAATGTTATAATAATTTGTTAAATCGAGAATCGCTTTTTCATTTTGTTTCAAATTAATTGATGAAAGGCTGCCAATCCATTCAACAAAAATATTTTGTTCCTTTAATGTTTTCAGAAAAAATTCATTTAATTTTTGAAACGATATATTTCGTACCGTTCCAATTCCGACATGAAAACATTTTGGTACGAGATGAAGTGTTCGTGTAAACGGTTTGTAATCTGATTTCGTACCAATATAAATACCAACTCTTCCTTTATTCTTAATAACAACATATTCAGGCGGTTGGCTGGTTATTTTAAATTCACTTGTCAGTCCGACATTTCGTCCATGTAATATTTGCGACGAAATTTCTTTAATCATTTTCGGATTGATAATATCGTAACCTTTTTCTACTGCAAAAGTATCAATTGCAAAAACGCCGTTGACATCGGTTGCTGTAGTCAGTATTGGAACGGCATTAATAAGTGTAGCGATTTTTTCGGCGAAGTAATTGGCTCTGCCGACATGTCCCGATAACAACGGAATAACATAACGTCCGGCTTCATCAATAACAATAACAGCCGGATCTTTCATTTTATTTTGTAACAGCGGCGCAACTGCACGCACTGCAATTCCGGCTGCTCCGATAAAAACAAGAATATGATTTTTCTTAAAAATTGAATCAATATATTCGCCAAGTTTTTTAACCCGTTTGCAATGGAGAACGAGTTGCTGTTCTTCGCATAATTGTTCCGCAATGCGGTTTGCCAGTTTTTCGCCATTTGTTGTAAAAAACATTAGGAATAAATCATGTATCATTTTGTCCTCCATTTTGTTCTCCGGTTCTAAATCCGTGCGAAAATTCGGGATGATAAAGTTGTGAACGATCATAAGAATCACCCAAAAAATGTCCGACCAAAATTAAGGCAGTTCGTGTAATATTGTTCTCTTTTCCGGCGTTATTCAGTTGACCGACTGTAGTTTTAATAACAAGTTCGTCTGACCATGTTACTTTGTACACAATTGCCGCCGGCGTATCTTCTGTGTAACCTCCGGCTAATAATTGTGCAGAAAGTTCCGATAATCGATTTCCACTGAGAAAGATAACCATTGACGTTTGTATTTTGGCAAGTTCACTAATAGTTTCTTTCGGCGGAACAGGAGTTCGTCCTTCCATTCTTGTTAATATAATTGTTTGGCTGATTCCGGGTAACGTATATTCCATTCCCATCACCGCTGCCGCGGCGGAAAAGGAACTCACTCCGGGAATAATTTCGTATCGTATATTGAGTTTTCTGAGCCGGTCAATCTGTTCACGAATGGCTCCGTAAATACTAGGGTCGCCGGTGTGAAGACGTACAATAATATGCTGATTCTTTTCGTGTTGTAACATAATATTTAATACTTCTTCCAGAGTCAATTTTGAACTGTCATAAATACTGCAACATTTTTTTGCTCTTTCCAAAAGTTCGGTATTGACCAAAGAACCGGCATAAATAATACAATCTGCTTGTGACAAAATTCTGTCTCCTTTAATTGTCAACAGTTCTTTATCTCCAGGACCAGCACCCACGAAATAAATCATTTTTTGTTCTCCTTAACGAAAATGACGGAAAAATATCCTGCTTGATCTATTTGACCGTTCTGATTGAATTCTTCAATTGTTTCAAAAATTTTTTGTCCGGTCATAGTACACCGTGAAACGATTTTTGTTTGTTTGGATAATCCATGACGTTCCAACATATTTAAAATCTGCCGCAAATTTTTTCCTGATTTCATAATAATTTTGTTACCGGGCAAATCAATCCAATCTTCGATTTTTTCTCCGCAACCTGCCGGAATAATATGTAACGGTTGATTTCCTTCGCAAAGCGGAATATTCAGCGAGGCGGCAACCGCTGAATAAGACGCTACTCCGGGAATTATTTCCGTTTCAAATCCGCGTGCGGAAACGATATGATCGACGTAACAATAAGTGGAATAAACTGACGGATCGCCGAGTGTAACAAATCCGACGGAAGTTCCCGATTCCAAAACGGTACAAATTTCATCTGCAACAAAAATTCGTTGACGTTTTCTTTTTTCCTCATCTCGTTCCATTGAAAAACGGCATTCCAAAATTCTTTTTCCGATCAGATATTTTTCGACAACTGCAAATGCCGTCCGATCATTACTTTCAACAGCAGGAACAGCAACAACTCCGCATTGTCTGATGATTCGTATTGCTTTCAGTGTGAGCAGTTCGGAATCTCCAGGTCCGGTTCCAATACCGTACAATTTACCATTCATCAGATTTTCCTTTATAGTGAGTTTAGTAGTGTTTGCAATATTTTGTGTTGCAATTATTTAATGTTATCGGTTAGGTGTTTTTTGAATTTATTTCTTAAGTTATTTCTGAATTTGTTTCAATTGCTGTTTCGTTATTTAATACAATATTTTCAAGCGGATGTTGAATATTTTTTTGATTCAATAATGTAGAGAGTTCTTTTATATCTTTGGGTAAATAATTCGATTCGATATAAGAATATTCGCACAATTTTTCGTAAACTTCCATAATAATTGGTTTGACAAGACTTGCTTTTTTGAGAATTTCGTAACGTGAAAAAATTTCTTCCGCCTTGCCTTCCGCCAACAATTTACCTTGATCCAATACAATAATTCGGTCGGCACATCGGAGTGAAAAATCACTTTCATGTGTTGAAATTAACAGAGTACGTCCTTCGTTAGCTAAACTGTTTAAGATTTCCACCAACTCTTCCTTTTGTTGTCCATCCAAACCGGCAGTTGGTTCATCCAGAATGATAATTTCCTGTTCCATTGATAAAATTGAAGCGATGGTAACTCGTTTTTTTTCACCGTAACTTAAAAAATGCGGCGGTTTGTTGCGCAAATGTTCGATATTCATAATTTGTAACGCTTGTTCTACTTTTTTGATCACATCCTTTTTCGGCAATCCTCGATTAATTGGACCAAAGGCAACTTCATCGAAAACACTACCGGCAATAATTTGATCTTCCGCATTTTGAAACACAATACTAATCAATTTCATTCGTTCCATCTCACTCTTTACCACTCGACCATTAAACCGAACAAGACCTTGTTTGATTTTCAGGAGACCGTTAATACATTGAAAAAGCGTTGTTTTTCCGGCACCGTTGGAACCATGAAAAAAAACTTTTTCTCCTTTTTCAATCTGAAAATTAACATCGGCAAGAGCCTGATGATGATTCGGATACGTAAAGGAAAGATTTTCAATTTGTAAAATAATATTGGTCATCAAAAAATACCATTGTTACCGGTTATTTCAAATTATCAAGTTCAATATATTCTTATCTGTCACAATTTTAGCAATTAAATTTGTAACTACTCAGCAGATTTGTCATCTACGATTAACTACATCTTTCCGGTTATTCGCACTTCGCATAAAAAAGGACTGGTATAACTTTTTTTAGTTTCAATAATAAATCTCATTTTGAACAAGGTTTAATATTGTCTGAAAAATCAAGCATTAAATGGTATAACGTAAAGGTATTGTTGTCAATATCATTGTGTTCGGAACAGTAATGAAATTTAAAATCAGGGATAAACGACTCTGCTTGAATATATTTTGTTGTATTGCAATTTTCAAAACGATTTTTTAATAAAGTGTTGATGTTTTTTATATTGAAACAGATATCTAACTTTTCAACAATAAAACCAATCATCGCGTTTACTCTGTAAAATGCTGAATAATGTTTTGTTACAAAACGATAAATACCATTCTTGATATATTCGGCGTTTAATCCTGAAAGTCCTGTTTGGTTTTTATTGTCTAAACGTTTGCACTCAATAATGTAATAGGCGTCCGTTTGAGTAAAAGAATTTTTGGTTTGTACCTTTATGTCTGTTCTGCCTTCTGTTTTATCTTCCGGAACTTCTCTATCAAAGAGGAAGTTGCCCGCTAATTCTGTAATCTTTCTTACCGCATCGTTTTTTAAGTAATCGATTAACAAACAATCTCTAATTTTATTTTCATTATTGAGAACTTGAATTTTATCGTTTAGCATCATTTTATAACAAGCAAAAACTCCGCATAAAATTTTTTGCAATTCTGCTTTATAATTGGTATCGTTATAGGCGTATCCTGTAGCGTTTAATTCTGTTTCCATTATTTACCTCCTTTTCCTGCTTTTAAAATTGCGTCCATAAAATTTTCCGTATCTAAATAGGCAATTGCTTTATGCCAAAGATGTTTTTCATTTGGTTTGAAGAGATAAAAATATTCTTTTTCAAATCCGCGTATATCTTTTTGAACAAATAAATTATGCGTAATTTTTTCGGAACTTAATTTTATCAACAACGATAATATTTCTTTATCATCAATATTTTCCCAGATGATTCCCGTTTCATCGTTTGTATTTACCGGAACTACTTCAAAAAACATTCCTATAATTTTGTTATTGTACCGAATACGGACAACAAATTTTTGTTTATCGTTATCAATATTAGGCTTAAACCGTTTTAGAAAAACTGTTGCATATTCGGTTATTACATCTGAACGAATCGGTAACGCTTTTTGGAGTTCGTCTAATATTCTATATTGATCTTTTTTTGTTCGCGTAATTATCGGTCTGTTGATTGTCAGAGCATAATCAAGTAATGCCCGTTCTTCATCGTTGAAATTTAACGATTCCAGAATCGTTTCATTTATTACGTTTTGGGCATCGTCGATAGTTTTTTGAAGTCGATGAGATTTAATTTCATCAACAGGTATTTGTTGTTTCAGATTATGTAGTTCTATTTTTGCCTTTTCAATTGTTTTCACTAAATTTACACCGCATTCAATATAGGGAACGGAAAATTTATCATAATCGTGAATTTGTTCGCGTTCTATGCCAATCGAAGTAAAAAGATTTATAGAAAAATACGCATAAATATCGGAACTTAAAATAGCTTCAATATTTCGCAAATATTTAATGTCGGATTTTGAGGAGACCTTCACGGCGGTTAATGCGTCTTTATAGACCGATTTTGTTTCACATATTGCCGCTTTCGGAATTAGTAATTTTGTGTCGGGTCCTTTTCTGATTAAAAGCATCGGAGGTTCAAATAACCGTTGATCTCTTATCCGATGAACTTTTTTTTCCGTAAATATCGTAATTTTATCCGGATTTATAAAATAAGATTCTACCGCGAAAGCGTCGATAAAAGGATAATTGCGAATTTGATCCGTATCATAAATCTGTGGTTGAGCATAGTGTATTCCTGTTCCGTGAATGAATTTTTTTGTAGAAATTAATTCTTTTACGGTCGAGTAATTCTCTTTATTTTTCAATCGTCTAATCAAATTAAAATCCAGATACGAACCGTAAACCAAAGTCTTAAATAACCAGTCATATTGTTTCAGTAAACGCTGCTCTACTTTTTTATAATCAGGACGATTGATAATAAAAATCTTGAAATATGAGAAAAATCGGCTTGGCTTTATTGTGATATGTTCCAAAATATTGTTATCTGTAACTTTTCCGTGTGCATATTGATAAAACAAAATTGCGGCGGGAGCAATTGATTTATCATTTGATTTGTCAAAAACTTCGCGTCGAATCGGCGCTAACTCTACTATTTTATGTACAAAAAATTCTTCTAACCAATAATGGCGGAAACTGTTATCATCCGTATTATAACCGCGATTGTACAAAATACTGCTCCGAACAATTAACGCACATTTTGTTTGCGGTTTTGAAAAATCGCTTATCCGTAACGCGAATCCTTCGGCGATTTCTTTGTTGTTGATTTTGGTCAGAAATTTTTTATGTTCCGTTTTATCTTTTTTTCTTCGTTCTTTGATGTAAGCATTTCCGTAATTTCCCAAAGCGTTGCCTTTCCAAGGAGGATTTCCGACGATATAGTCAAATTCAATTTTTTGTAATTTAGTTTCAAATAAGGCGTTGGTATCGAAAAAATCTGCGTTAAAGAAATTTGAATTTTTCAATGCTGGGAATTTAAATTTTTCAATATCTGCCGGTTCTTGATAATCCAATAGCGTTAAATAAATAGAAAATATTGCAACTTGTATTGCTTTTGGGTCTTTATCGATTCCGTAAATATTTTCAGTAACTAGATTATTCAGGATTTTGGGAGTGAGTTTTTTATTTTTGTTGTTGCTTTGATATTGTTCAATGATTTTTCGTAATGTTTCGACCAAGAAAATTCCCGAACCGCAAGCGGGGTCAAGAGTAATACAACGGTTTGCTTCAGAATTATTGTCAAAATGTTTTTCGATTGTTTCTTTAAGAATGTAGTCGATTAAAAATAGGGGCGTGTAATAAGCTCCTTCTTCTTTTTGATTTTCTGTTCCGATAAATAATTCATAAACGTTACTGATAAATTCGATAGGAATAATTGAAAAATCGTAAAGATTAAACAATGATGGTTGACTTATTTCCAAGTCGCCGCCTTGCAGCATTCGTATTAAAACGTTAAGAGCATTATTAGATATATTTTTGTATTGTTCATCGGGCATTGAAAAAATATCATCGCCGTTAAATTTGTTTTTTAGATTGTTGAAAAATTTTTGCGTTTGAGAAATATCTTTAAGTGCGTTACAAAATCCGTTGTTACTCCATTCCGGCAAGAATCCTTTGACGTCTAAATTAACTTTTCTGTCGATTAAATAACGGACAAAAATACATTTCCCGATTAAAGCATTTGCAATTTCGGGTTTAAGTCGTTCTTTTGTAATAAGGATATTTCTGGCGGTTTTGATATTTTTCAAAAGAAAATAATCGAGCCGATTTTCGTATCTGAAATCGTCCTGATAATTTTTCCAAGTTTTGTCAAGAAGGAGATTACAATAATTGAAATTTTCTAAATTATCTTTGCCTTCTATTTTGGCAAGTGATTTTAATTCCTTTTCATACTTAAAGCCGTTGAAAATTTCTACCGTATCATTTTGAACAATAATAACGATAGGCGATTCGTTGAAATTCCAAATTTTTTTGTGTAAATCTTTATCTGTCGAATTTTCAAAAAATAAAATTAAGGGTTTATTATCGATACAGAAAAAAGCGTCCGGCTTAATATTGTTTTCTAAAAGCCTAATGACACGATTAGGAAATTGCAATTCCGATTTCCATTTTACGTCATTAGTGTAATACAATCCGTTCGCCGTATTAATGTCTAATTTTCGGAATATTTCATTTAATTTGTTATGTTTCCTTGTCATATAATAAAATTTATTACTTTGAATTTTCCATAAAATCAAAAAACATAATTTTCTGTACTTAATTTTCCGTAACTAGTTAATTGGTTTTATCCTATCGTCATGAATATACTTCCGGTAATCATTGTATCAATTTTACTCTTATTAGTTCAAAGTTACAACCAATTCGGAATCATAAGTAATAGGAAAAATAATAATAAACGTACCATTTCTTTTTTATCGGGACAAATATTTTCTGAAGTCAGCGGAATATATCCGTTGTAACCTCGCGTCTGCATTGATTTATACACCCACTCGCTTTTAAGACATGACTGAATAAAAACAGAACCCCATAACATTGCAAAAGAATGAATAAACCCTTTTATGCTACGATATCCGCCTCGACAAAGTTGTGATTTCATTTTAACAACCGCCATTTCCATTAACAAAAAAATAAACTGATAAATCAGCATCGCTAATGTAATCAGAATTGGAGGACAATGTAAACCATGTAAAAAACAAAGCATTTCTCTAAATGGAGTTGTTAAAATAATGAAATAAAAACAGGAAACCGCCGATAATGATTTACAAATCAAATGAATAGCAAGCGACAATCCTCTTTCCGAAACAAATAAATAGCAGTTTCCAATTTCCCATGTGAAAACACAATCCGGCGGAAGTGACCGGTCAATATTGACAACAATTCCCAGTACGCCCAAAAGTAAAAAACAAAGCGGAAAAATCATGAAACGAATATAATCAGCCCAATAAATCCTAGCCTTAAAAATTGTTATGAAAAACATTATCAAAAAAATCATAGCAAAGGAAATAATACTTTTTGAACAAATACACGCCAATAGCGCAGTTCCTCCGAAACGAATTCTCCATTGGAAGAACTGTTCTTTCAATCCTGAATTGTAGGCGTATTGATCAATCTCTCTCATTGATTATTTATTTTTTTCGTGTCACTTTTTCCTTTTAAGTATCCGATACAATAAAAAATGACACCGGAACCCAATGCGGCTTGAAGTGCAAAAAGCAAACTTTCCGTTTCCGTACCGGGCGGTTCCCAAAACGGACTGAACCAAGGTTCAAAATCTTTACTGAGTTCCTGAGTTGTGTTTTTTGCCAGAGTGTCCGCTCCCGCAAAGTCCGAATTTTTAACGATCATAAACGGTAATATTGTAATTAAAACCGCTATGAGAAGTAAAACGATATTGTATTTCCAATTTATGTTCATAAATAATGTTCTCCGAAAGGTTTAATTGTATCCTGCGCATAAGCGGTAATAATATTGAACAAGACAACGGTTAAAATACCTTCAACAACGGCAAGAGGAATTTGAGTAATCGCAAAAATTCCGGCAAATTTTATAAACGATGCCGTAACACCGCCAACTTCACTCGGATGGGCTAAAGCAAGCTGCAATGATGTTGTAACGTAAGTTACCAAATCACCTAAAAAGGCAGCGAAAAATATTGCAACAGATTTGGCATGGATAGTTTTTTGTAGCGAATAATAAACAAGGAATGCAGTAACCGTACCTACAATACCCATAGAAAAAGTATTGGCGCCCAACGTGGTCAAACCGCCGTGCGCCAGCAAGACCGCCTGAAATAAAAGAACAATTACTGATAAAACACTGGCAACAGATGGACCGAACAGAATCGCGGCAAAACCGAGTCCGGTCATGTGTGAACTGCTGCCGGTTAGTGATGGCAGTTTCAGTGCGGATAACACAAAAGTAAACGCTCCTGCCATTGCGAGAAATGTAATCGCTTGGGGATGCCGAGCAACCAAACGGTTAATTTTTGTAATACCGCACGCCAAAAACGGAATACACAAAATCCCCCAAACAATACAAAAAGACGGAGGCAAAAATCCTTCCATAATATGCATTGCTTGTACCGGAGAAATTATCGTAGTAAAAATAGTGAATGCCAGTAAACAAGTCAAAATACTGTTCATTTTATAATTGTTTAACATAAAATACCTCTTTCTGTAATAATTTGAATTAAAATCTGTAATTGTTTTGATCGTTTAAGAATTTTGGGAACACTATTGCATTGGCTGTAAATAATCTTGGTATTTGTAAAACTGCGTATAAAGTTGATTGTCCCAATCGTTTCGGTCAGTGAGAATAACAATGTTCGTATTTTGTAATATTTTCTGTAAAAGCCGTGAATAAAAAAATATCGTCAACAATTTTTTAAACCGTTCTACAAACAACGGCGAATGATAATCTCGTTTAATATCGTAACCGCAAACAACATTGTATTTCAAATCGTCGCGAAAAAGTTCCAATATAGCATTCTCGTAATTGTATTCGGCAAGCATGATTTTTTTTTATTCTTGTAAATTCGGTATATAGTTGAGCGGGATTTTCTCAACAACATTTTATTTATTCTCGTTCTAATTTGCGGTAAAGTTTTGAGTTTTATGATTCGACTGATGCGGTTTGATAGGAACAGTTTTTATCATT
>JAITBS010000637.1 GCA_031283515.1 Planctomycetaceae bacterium | reverse complement strand
CCACAGAGGACACAGAGAACGCAGAGAAAATTTTAATTTGAATCAAAATATCATTAAATTTATTAAAGTAAAAATGAGCGATTTAAATCAAAATTTAATTTTTTAAAAATAGTCTCTCGATGAACTCTGTGTCCTCTGTGGTTAATAAAAAAACGAGTTTTTAGAAGTTCCCCATTGGTAAACAAATTGACGAATATTCCACTGAAATATTGCGAAAAGAATATCAACCCAAAAAAATCCGCAATGTTGGTTTACCGGATGTTTTATGCGGTTGCCGATGAACGGTGTTTTCGGGTGTTAATAATTCGGTTGGTTTTGTTTCGGCTGGCGGATCATCGGGACGAGTATTGTTGTAAAATGAGGTCTCCGGTGAAAAAAGACGGATATGTTGCATCGGGAGAATTGTTTCCTCTTCACATACCTCCATATTCGCCGCCTTCGTCTTCGCCGCATAAAGTGATAACGCCATCAAAGGAAAGTAAACAGAATAATAATGGTATTTCAAATAAAACACAAGTGGAAAACCTGTTCCGGTAAATTCCGGCTCAAACCAAGTACCGTCCGTCCGTTGCCGATTCAGCAAAAACCGGATTCCACGATAAACCGCTTGATCTTCTATTTTTCCGGCAGCAATAAGTCCCATAATTGCCCATGCGGTTTGTGAAGCGGTAGGAGTTCCGCGTCCTCGAAGTGAGGGGTCTTGGTACGAATCCGGTGATTCACCCCAACCCCCACTCGGATGCTGATGAGCCAGCAACCAGTTCGCTCCGGCAACCACCGCCAAATCTTCCGGTTCAACCCCCACCGCAATTAAACCAGTTAACGCCTGCCATGTCCCATAAATGTAGTTGACTCCCCAACGCCCAAACCAACTTCCATCCGCTTGCTGTTGTTGTCGTAGGTAAGAAACTACCCGATCTATCTCAACATTGTGACCAACCCGAAAACCAAGCCGACCAAGTGATTCCATAACACGCCCCGTTAAATCCGGTGTACTAGGATCAATCATGGCGTTGTGGTCGGCAAAAGGAACCTTGCACAAAATCTCCTTGTCGTTGCCACGATCAAACGCCGCCCAACCTCCGTCTTTGTTCTGCATGGCAAGAAGCCAACGCAATCCGCTTTCGAGTGCCGCGGTAGTATCCGCAACATCCAAAGCACTTTGTCGGGCATCGCTCAATGACTCAGCACATTCGCAAACCGTTAACCGCAAATCCGGCGGTAATACCCCAGAAACCGGTTCCGCTTTTTCTCCGAGTTTTTCCTCATGTTCGCGAAGTATTAACGGTTTACGTTTGGCGGCAACTTGCGGTGTTGCGGAGGTTTCGGGTGTTGATGCGGCTGTTCGTGCTTCGTCGAAACGTCCGGCAAGAACCATTAACGCCATCGCCGTATCATCACAATCAGGATAAAATGCATTGTTAAATTCAAAACACCATGCACCGGTTGGAAATGGAATTTGTGATGTGGGACATTTTCCGTTGGTATCTCCGACCCGCCATGTTCCCTTTTCGCAAGTTCCTTTAATATGCCGCGACCGAACCCACTGAACTCCCTTACGAACTGCCGGATGTGCCGCCGTAAGTCCGCCAAGCATCAACGCCTTCAATGTCAACACCGTATCCCAAACCGGTGATTTACAAGGTTGAATCCGTACACTTCCGCGCTTTTCGTTCCGAATCACCAGATCGTTCAACTGCTTTCGGAAATACAAAATCTCTTGGGAATCATCCGCGTAACCAAGAGCCTTAAACGCAATCCAAGCCCAAACTATCGGCGGATAAATGGCTCCCGGTCCATCACTGTTTTTGCAATGTTCCAACGTCCATTGTTTTGCTTTTTCGATGCTGTATTGACGAAAGGGAGTTAGACCGAACCGGCGGCAAACCCACATCGCCGAATTACAAAACCGGAAAAAACTATCCCATGACAAAGGATTCCGTGAAATTTTTTTACCTGGAGCGGTGAGAGGTTCCCATTGCGAGGGATTTTTGACGAAAATCTCCCGAATACCTTTTTCCAACGGCAATTCCCGAACCGGAGCAAGTGCCGAAACAATCGACAAAGGTACAAAAATTGTCCGTGACCATGCACTCATCGAGTTAATGTTGATGGGAAACCATTCCGGAAACAACATCATTTGCGGCGGAACTGCCGGACAAACGTTGTGTGGAATTTGCCCCAAAATTGCCAGATAGAATCGAGTAAAACTATTAACTTTATCAACACCTCCCAATTCCAATGCTCGAACTCTTGCGTGTTGTAATGGTTCGGAACTTGGGTCATAGCCGGTTAATTTTAGGGCGAAATAGGCTTTAACAGTGTTATTGACATCGGATTTTCCGCCGGTGTACATTCCCCAGCCGCCGTCTTCGAGTTGTGTATCGAGCAGTTGTATGGCGCAAGCCTTCGCTAATTCCGAATTTTCTTCACCGAGAAAGGCGAGAAGCATAATGGTTTCGCTTTGGAGCAAGGCATCACCTTCTAGTTCTGCGACCCAGTAACCGTTTGGGTGTTGGTGATTAAAGAAAAACTGCCGTGTTGCCGAAATTCCGCGCCGTAATTCTTGTGAGAAAACTTCGTCTATTTCAGGGGGGTGGTGCAAAATATCGCGTGGAGGACGTGCAAAATCCGTTGACGCCTCACAACGGTTCATATTATAAAGATACGGATCCATGTTCTCTTCCTTGAGTATTATGTGACATACCGTAAATATCTAAACTTGAGCAGGCTAGTATAACCAAAACAAACAAAACAAACAAGGTGAATTTATTAAGAATTATTCAGGTTTTGAAAAATAACTTTGGGAACTTCTACAAACCTGCCCTATAAAAATTCTCCTTGAAAAATAAGAACAAACATAATATATCAGTGGAATTATTATTTTTGTAATCTATCAGTGGAATCTTCGTCAATTTGTTTACCAATGGACTCCAAAGGTAGTCAACATTTCGCCGAAGGGTTTTCACCCACCGTTGGTCGGTGTACTCGCCGACTTGCCCCTGTTTATGGACGGAAATGGGAAAATCGGCTCAACCGTTGCGATCTTTCAGTTGCCTACCTTGTAATTTCCAAGTGTAAACAAATTCAAAAAAAATTCCACTGATAGATTACTGATAGATTACTGAAAATTGTATTCGTCAGTATTTTTTAGAAGTTGCCTCATACTGATTAATGTTAATACACTAATGGAGCACAGGAAAAGAAACCGGTTGTCGGTCAGTAATGGAAACGGGTGAAGTATTCAGAGGGCGTAAATTCGGATTCGGTGTTTCGTGCGACGAGAAGATGACCGGATTATAAGAGGATGTATCGGAAACCGGTTCGTGTTTTGTCAAAGCGTCAAGAAATTGATCGGATGTCCCGTTCAGAAAAATCACGTCACTCGGAATCTCAGGGTTGCGGCGTGACCGGACAATCAAAATCACTTCATCACCATCCTGTTTACGGCGTTTAATCTCATCCAATGTCGCTAACTGTTGTTTCATATCCCTTGCTTGTTCGGGTTCCGGTTCAATAGTAATAGGAATTGGTTGAGCCGCCGTCTTCAACGGTTCAAGTTTAAGCGGTTCAAGTTGTGTTGCCGGATTTATTGTTGCTGCGGTTACGGGAACCGGCAAAGAATCCGTCAACGAAGAATCCGTTAAAGAAGGATTCTCGTAAATTTCCGAAAGTTGCATCGATTGTAAAACATGGCGGATAATTTGCGGCGGAACAAAATGTCCGTCATTCTGAACCGGATCAGCCGTGTTGCAAACACCAATTAAATAACCGTTTTCCGTAAAAAGTCCGCCGCCACTGCGACCACTGACCGGCGCACCAAATACCTGAATATAATGAAAAGGTAAAACGTTTTCACGCGGCGTGCCAACCCGATTTGTGGATAGAACATAATGTTCCCGAACCGTCGGATTCGCACCGCCATCGCAACCAACACTCAAAACACGTTGTTTCGCCAAAATCTGATATTGCGGCGGTGCAATCGGAACCGCCTGAACCGGACACGGCGGAACAATAACAACAAGAGCTAAATCAATCTCAAGATCATAACATAAACAACGCCCAAAAACCCGCACACTAGAATTTTGCCCAAATAAATGAACTTCAATTTTGCCCTTGCCCTGAGAATCACGAAAAATATGACCACAAGTTAAAATCAATGCTTCGCCTTTTCGTGTGTCAATAATTGTTCCGGTTCCCCATGAATGAGTGTTATCGGCATCAACACGAAGTTTGACCGACGATGTAATCCAAGGTGAAATGGTTTCCGAATTTTTTGACGGATTATTGGCAGGATTATTTGTGAGATTATTGATTGGATTATTGATTGAATTATTTGTGAGATTATTGAGGGGAATTTCATTGATTTTCGATATTTCGCTTGGGTTTGTAGTTATTTTGTTTGTAATATTGACCGGAGTTGGTGAAGGAGTTACGAACGAAGCCTGAATAATTTCATTGTTTTTCTGACGGGGTTCGACAGCACGTTCGAACATGTAAAGGATTCGTGGTTTTAGTGAGATTGGGTTACTGCTGCCGACCACTCGATCAATAATTTGGTCGTGTGAGAGCATGAGAAAGGTGGGAAACTGAGAAACCTTGAGTTGATTACGAACAAGATCGGGATGTTGTGAAGCGTCAACTGTTTCAACCGAATAGCCCATTTCAGTGATTTCGCTGATCAATGGTGCCGCTTGCCGGCAAGATTCGCAACCCGGTGTTGTGACAAAAAGAAGTGTTGCCTCCTGAGGGGCGGGAATGGCTGCCAAAATAAACGTTGAAAGAATTACTTGAATGCCAAACATAAAAAAGAGCCTCCTTGCTCTGCTATTGAAAATTCATCCTTGAATTTTCTTAAAGTGATCTATTCTGTCTATTTCAATCGGGTATATCTCACGGGTATTCCCCCAATGGTCGGCGAATTTTACAGGAAAACGCCCATTTCAGCAACCCCAATTTTTTCATAAACCAATATTCTTGAAAAAATAATAAAATTCACCCCAATTGCCGGTGTAAAACCAAACGTTAAAACGTCTATCAACAACATTTCTCTGTCTGAAAGACAGAATTTTAAAAATCAAATGTCATTCTGATCGTTTAGTTTCGTCTTTCAGACGATGTTGAGGAAAGATGTTTACCGTAGGTCGCGCTTCGCTTGACCTACGGTTATGAAAATGCCACCCCTTCAGGGTGAAGAATAAAAAATAATTATTCTACTTTGGGGTGAAGAATAAGAAATAATTATTCCACTGATAGATTACAATTTGTTTAATGTTCGTCAATAGTTACGGATTACTATTGGCGTCGGTTTTAGCGTACACTTCCGGCTTCACGCATCATACGCAGAATCATTTCATCAAATGGTACCGATGTTGTTGAAATGGTACAACTAAAACCATTACTAATACAATATTTTTTCACCAAGTCCAGAAAATCAGAAAACTTCTGTTTATACCGCCGTAAAACATTTTCACTAATTGTTACATTACGGACGAAACCGGTTTCAATATCGAGCAGTTGCAAATCACCAAGCAATTTGGGTAACGCCTCTGAAGTATCGTGAATTTGAATAATATTGGGTTCAAAATGACGGTAACGGAGTGTGTCAATTGCTTTTTGAAAACCAGCCGGATCAAACAAATCACTAATAATCACCGCTAATCCAGTACGTTGTTTCCGATGAAGGAAACCGTTCACCGATGACCAAATATCAGTTGCTTTGCCAACTGTTTGAAGTGATTCCAAAAAACGGAGTAAACTTAAAACGTGTTGTTTCCCACGAATAAGCGGAAAAATATCGTAAATCTGATCGGCAAACACCACAACACTGATTCGATCAAGATCCGCTAACGCAATATAGGACAATGCCGCTGTTATTTGTCGGGCATAGTCAAACTTATTGGGATGACCCACCGACATACTTTGGGAACAGTCAAGAAAAAAATAAATGTGTAAATCTTCTTCCTCTTCAAATCGTTTTATGAGTTCACTGCCCAGTCGGGCATAAACATTCCAATCAAGATAACGCAAATCATCACCGTGAACATAATTCCGGTGATCCGCAAACTCAACACCGCCGCCTAATTGCCGAGTCCGTTTTTGAGCCAATAACTGACCGCGAAATATCCGCCGAGAAACCAAAGACAAATATTCGAGTTTTTTCATAAATTCGGAATCAAACATGAATGAACTGTCCGTTTTAAAAATTGTTGTTGAGCATTATTTTAGTAGTTCTTTAAGAACTTGGTCGGTTGAAATATTTTCTGCTTGCCCTTCGAAATTAAGAATCATTCGGTGGCGGAAAACCATCGGGGCTAATGCTTTGAGGTCTTCACGGGAGACATTGAAACGACCATCCAGAATCGCATTAATTTTTGCGCCAAGCAACAAGGCTTGAGCGCCGCGCGGGCTGGCTCCGAATCGAATATATTTTTTGACAAACGGTGTTGCTTTGGGGTGATTGGGATGTGTTCCCATACAGAGTTCGACAGCATACCGGACAATCTCATCAATTGCCGGAACTTCTCTTGCGAGTTTCCCCATTTCGAGAACACGATGAATTGGAAATAAGGATTCGATTTTTGGATTGGCGGTAGTTGTTGTCCGGTCGAGAATGCTAACCATTTCGTCCATTGTGGGAAACGGAACGATAATTTTACAGAAAAACCGGTCGAGTTGTGCTTCGGGCAAGGGATAAGTTCCTTCCATTTCGAGAGGATTTTGTGTTGCCAGGACGAAAAACAGATGTTCGAGCGGGTGAGTGACGCCGCCGACAGTAACCGAATGTTCTTGCATGGCTTCGAGCAATGCGGATTGTGTTTTGGGGGTTGCTCGGTTAATTTCGTCTGCCAAAACGATATTGGCAAAAACCGGACCTCTTTGAAAATCGAACTTTCGGTCGCCGTCATTTTTTTCATTCATAATATTGGTTCCGGTCAGATCGGCGGGCATCAAGTCTGGAGTGAACTGAATACGGGAAAATTTTCCCTCAACCGCTTCTGCCAATGTTCGGACGAGCAATGTTTTTCCAAGTCCCGGAACTCCTTCGAGAAGAACATGACCACCGGCAATCATCGCAATAAGCGTGTTTCGCACAACTTCGCTTTGACCAACCAATACACAGCCAATCTCTGTTTCAAGTTTTCGGACATCTTCACAAAACCGTTCAAGACGATCACGTAATTCTTTTTCTTCGGACATGGAAATTGACAAAAATGAATTGACAAAAATGTTGATCAAAAATAGAAGGAATGATAATCGAAAAACACTATTTTCAGTAGAATAATGTTTACTGTAAAGCAGACACACAGTATATCAGAGTTTGTCTTTAAACTCCATACAGGAGGATTGTAATTATCTATTTTATCCTC
>JAITBS010000510.1 GCA_031283515.1 Planctomycetaceae bacterium | reverse complement strand
GTATTTGTATCCATTCATCATCGTTGGGCATAGAAAAGTATATGACATTTTTTTTACAACTGTTCTTGCAATGCGAAAAGTCCACACGTTAATTATTGGCAGCGGAGCGGCTGGGCTTTGTGCGGCGGTTCGGCTTCGTGCTGAAGGAGTTGACGATATTTTAATCGCAACAGAAGGTCTTGACCAAAGCACCTCCATCAACACCGGAAGCGATAAACAAACCTATTACAAACTCTCGCTTTGCGGCAACCAAACTGATTCTCCCTACGAAACCGCACAAACACTTTTCGAAAACGGCTCTATGCACGGTGATCTTGCGTTAGTCGAAGCCGCCTTGTCTGCCCGTGCTTTTTTCCATTTGGTCAATCTTGGTGTTTGTTTTCCTACCGATATGTTTGGTCAGTTTGTTGGTTACCAAACCGATCACGATTTGCGGCAACGCGCCGCCTCCGTTGGTCCCTACACCTCACGCGATATGTGTCTCGCATTGATTAAACAAGTCAAAGAGTTACACATTCCAATTTGTGAACATTTTGACTGTGTTGAACTTCTCCAATGGAACGAGTCGGGAGAAGACCGTGTTTGCGGGGCAATTTTTCTTGATGAAAACAACGAATGGATTCCGATTATTGCGGAAAATATTATTTTTGCGGTTGGCGGTCCGGGCGGATTGTATGAGAGGAGTGTTTACCCTCAATGTCACAAAGGCGGTATTGGTCTGGCTCTGGCAATCGGCGCAGAAACTCAAAATCTGCCCGAATCACAGTTCGGAATGGCTTCGACAAAATTCCGTTGGAATGTTTCCGGTACCTACATGCAGGTCATACCAAAATTTGTCAGTACCGACCAAAATGGTCATAATCCGCACGAATTTTTACAAGAATATTTCGATTTGTCCGGCGATCTTCATTCAAAAATTTTTCTGAAAGGTTATCAGTGGCCCTTTGACGTGAGAAAAGTTATTGACGGCAGTTCGATCATTGATCTTTTGGTTTACATTGAAACTGTTGAACATCAACGCCGTGTTTTTCTTGATTACCGTGAAAATCCGCAAGAGTTCTGTTTTGATCGATTATTGCCGGAGGCGTATCAGTATCTCAAAAATTCGGGAGCGTTATTGGACACGCCCATTGAACGACTCGAAAAAATGAATCCCAATGCGTTACAGCTTTACGCCGCCAACGGAATTGATTTACACAACGAAATGCTCGAAATTGCGGTTTGCGCTCAACACAACAACGGCGGTTTGGCAGGAACGATTTGGTGGGAATCGACGAATATTAAACATCTTTTTCCTATTGGCGAGGTTAATGGTTCGCATGGTATTGTTCGTCCCGGCGGTTCGGCGTTAAATTCCGGTCAGGTTGGGGCATTTCGGGCTGCGGAGTTGATTGCGAACCGATACCGGAATTGGACTCTCAATATCAATGCGGTTGCCTCGAAAATACGAAAACCTGAGATGTTCGAGTTTCCGTTAAAAAGATCGGTTCCTGATTCGGTTCGCCGCCGCATGTCGCAATTTGGGGGATTGGTTCGGCGTTCGGACGATCTGAAAGTTGCCGTCAACGAGGCATGGCAACAATTTCAGTATGATAAAAATCCGTTTTGTCTGGCTCATGCGGTTTATCTTGACGCTATTTTTTACGCTGTCAATTCCGGTGTTGGCAGCCGCGGCAGTGGGTTGGTGATTGGCGGAAAACCGATTCATCGTCAACTGGACAGCAACCGATGGAGTTTACAACCGGAAAATGAATCTTATCGTGAAAAAATTTTGTTGAGTCGTTACAATCCTGAAACCGGTGAAATTTCACATCGTTGGGAACAGCGCCGTCCCATTCCCGAAACCCATCTTTGGTTCGAAACCGTTTGGCAGGAATTTTTACAACGTAAAATTTACCAAAACAAAAATTCCGCTGAAAGATTACAATAAACATTACTTGAATGACTGCTAAAGTATAATTAGACACAATATTAACCCTTTTTTTATTTTTTTACAAAAATGATTATCCGTTGGTCTCGAATTATTCCGCGATTGCTTGTTCTTGTTTTTCTTGTTGCGCTGATTGGGTTGGGTCGGAACCAACTGATTCGTTGGCAACTCTGTTCCAATCTCCAACGTCAAACCGGACTAACGCCGGAGATTGGTTCTGTTCGGACGGATTTACGAACAGGTCATATAGAGATTGGTGATGTTCGTTTTTTCGATCCCAAACAGCCGAACCGTAAATTATTCGGTGTGGAAAAGATTTCCGTTCAAGGTAATTACGAAGATATTTTGCATCGATATTTTCATTTTTCGGAACTGAATATCGAAGGAGTTCAAGTTGTTATTGACGGAGCGGACGGAGAGAAGTTCATTCCCGACCGGTTGTGGAGCAAATTGAAAACTCAGATTCCTCAAGAGTTAAAATCGATTAGTGATCTTGACTGGTTGGTAATTCTGACCGAAAAGCCGGAAGATGCGGCAAAAGATTTGTTGAAACAATTGGAAACCTCCCAATTACTTGCCGATTTGCAACAGCGTTGGCACAATGAAGTTGTACAATTTGAAACCGCCGCTAACCTTATAAAACAGCGGTTTCAAAATACTCAGGGATTGACGGAACGCATGAAAACAACAGACGATCAACTCCAATGGCTTAACGAATTGCTCAAAGAATTGGAGAAAACGGATGTTGATATTCGGCAATTACTGGAACACGTTACGAAGTTAAAATCATCAGTGCAAGGCGATTATCAATTGCTGGTCAATACGGTTCAGCGTGATCGTGACAAGATTAAAAGTGAGAGTTTGCAATTCCCGAAGATGAACGCCGAATCTCTTTCGGAATCTCTTATTGGTACGGAAATTAAAGAGCAATGGGAAAAAACTGTTACGTGGGGTCATTGGGTGCGTTCTTTATTGGTTCCGGTTGAGGCGGCGGAGGAAACCGTTTCGATTTACGATCATTTTGGAATTACTCCGCCCAAACGTTTTCGCGGTGAGACGATTCATTTGAGTGTTTTGGATACTCGTCCGGAACTTCTTATTGAAACAACCAATTTAACGGGTCAAGTTCTTTTTGGTGCATTTCCGGTTTATTTTAACGGAACCGTCAAGAATTTAGCGCAACCGGTAACACTGGGTATGTCGCCGATAGTGGGTCAATTTTGTTTTTCCGGTTCGGGGATTCCGATATCGCCGATGTTACAGGAAGACAAGGCGTTTGCGGCGGAGCAACTGCCGGCGGTTGTCAATCCTGATATTGTTCCGAATATTTACGCAACTCTTCTGATTGACCGAATTGGGGAAAACAACGAAGATCAAATGAATATATGTTGTCCGAGATATCAATTGCCGGAACGTATTTTGGGACATCCTGAAAAAATGACAATTACTGTTTCACCCGGAATATCGCGGTTGGATGGAGTTTTGCTTTTGCGGGGGGAACAACTTTCGGGCGAGATTCGGATTACTCAGTCTGGAATTTATTTTGCGGCGAAGTTGCCGGACAAACCGCAAAATAAGGAATTACAATTGATTCTGCAACAATTACTTGATTCGCTGGATAATTTCACGGCGAGTGTTCTTGTCAGCGGAACACGTTCTGAACCTGTTTATGTGTTCAAAAGTAATATTGCGGATAAAATTCGTCCGCAAATGGAATTGTTGATTCAAAAGAATTGGAACAAGTTATGTCAGGAAGCGGAACGGCTTGTTCTGGAAGAAGCCAATCAAGGAACTGCAACATTAAATAAGGTGTTACAAGAAAAACTGGAACCGATGATGAATGGAATCAACTCCTCACGAACTCAGTGGGAACAACAAATAACACAACATTCCGGTGTTCCGCTTGATCAGTTGATCCAATCGCAATTGTCCAAACTTTCCTCGAAAGATCAACAACGTCTTAACAATTTCTTAAAATCGCCGACGGTTCAATCGTTACTCCAAAACCGCCAATCGGAACAACTTCCGAATCAACAAATTGATCCGTTAATTCAGCAAGGTGTGGACAAACTGCAAGACAAATTACAAGACAAATTACCCGGTCTGCTGGAACAGTTACGGAAAAAAAATAAATAGAAAAAATTCGTTCGCGGTGAACTTGGTATTCTCGTTATTGAATGACTGCATGAAGT